>JAOZRC010000253.1 GCA_029940345.1 Desulfobacterales bacterium | reverse complement strand
AAATATGCCGCTCTCACGGAGCTTTTAAGGAATATCATATTTCAATTGCACAGGTTGCATAATTTTGCATCTTATTCAAATTCAATGGAAATTTATGGAGTGCGAAAGTTAAGCAGAGCGGAGGAACGGAGCAGTCTTTCGCAAATACTTTTTTGCGAAAGACCGCTTCGCTTAACTTTCGCACTCCGGAACTGCATTTAGCAATAATTTTTTTAGTTCAAACTGAACTGGATGCTAAATGCCTCAGCCACCGCCAGTGGGCCGACACGCTGAAGCAGCGGATGCGCCAATATCAGACGATGCACCGGCACCGCTATTCAGAATGCATCCGGCGGACATCAGTTTGATAACATTGACACTTTGGCATTGCGAACAAGGCGGTTCGGATTCATCCGAAGAAAACACCAGCGCTTCATATTGGTTATCACAGTCCAGACATTGATATTCATAAATCGGCATTACGTTCTCCTTATTTTATACATTCGGGTCTTTTTTTATAATCAATTTATAATCACTGTCACATAAATAAAAATAGCACCGAATCATTCATAGTCAAGAGACGCAGAAATACGGCGTCGGAGTCACTCAGACTTTTTGCCGGACGGTAGCGTTGGTTTCACTTTTTTAACCTTCGGTCGAAGGCTGATAAAAACCTTATCATTTTTAGTGTGGATATTCGTAATATCCATATAAATATTGAATTGGTCTCCGCTGATTTGGGTGATAAGGGGCTGAAGTTTTTGAATTTCAATGGGGTATTCCACGCCGTTGGCCAGCGATAGCAATTGCAGCAGGTTGGCCTCTATTTTATTCGCTTTATTTTGATCCTGTTTTTGTAAAATATGCGGCGTAATATATAGCAATCGTTTGGACGCATCGTAACGCAAAGAAGCATTGCAGCTAAACGCGGCATTGATGTTGCCAATATCCATCAACAGGGCTTGATTGCCCAACTGGGTTTCAAATTTAATGTCTTTCCCGCGGATATTCATGTCAAACGCCACCTTGTCAGAGCCGATTTTGAGGTGATCAATGGCGTGAATCCATAAAGCACCTTTTAAATAGGGCCCTTTTTCGAGATTCAGCGGCAAGGCGGCCTTAATTATATCGGTAATCACATTGTGAGGAACGGTAATGCGAATATCATTTGCCTTAACATTTTTAGCATGACTTCCGGAAATATTGAACACCATCATCAAACCAACAAGAATTACGCCCAGATACTTATTTTTCATAATAACAAAGACTCTCTTCTATCCATCTCCTTGGAACTGGAGAAAATAATTTGTCAGATTTAACCTATTTGCTTCTCAAACCCTGCGATTATGGCTGATTTATCTTTTTCCAGCCCTTTAGAATAAACTTTTATATTACCCTCTTCATCACATATCCACACTTCGGATGCGCCTCTTGCAAAATACAAATCCGCTTTTTCTTCCAGTTCTGTATAGCTATTAGATGGCGATTTAATCTCAATGACCAGTTCAGGGCATTCATCATAAGGCGTTTTAAACCCATATTCTTCAATAAAAGCATCCGAAAGCCATGCAACGTCGGCAACCTTAGTGCCTTTCCCGGTTTTGACAGAACATTCCGCAATAATATCACCATCCGTTTTCATTTGTGAAATCAGTCTGATCAAAAGGGCCTGATAGCGACCGTGCCTATTGGACGCCGGACTCATAACAATATTTCCCCATTCATTGAGTTCTATTTTATAAGGTAAATCGTGAAGATGACCATCTTCACAGATTTCGCTCCATTGCATTTTAATTCTTGCAAGCTAAAGCTTGCACTCCTCTATTTCGGAAAAGTTCAAGTCATACCCAAATCAGTATATTGCTAAACTTTGTCTTCTAATGAAAAAACAAAAATTAGTAAAGAAAAATATTGCAAGAAAGGAAAGCAGGCTATTGTGGGCATCCTTCACATGCCGCTGAAAGTAGTTGACACTTTTTATCTCCCGTTCGTAGTTCCGCCGTAAGGCGGTTCTTATTCCCGCCTTACGGTGGAACTACGAACTGTTAACCGAAAAATTGAAAATGCCCTATTGTGTTTAAAATGTTTCCCAACTCAAAATCCGGCAAATGTGTTTGCCTGATTTTTTATCCCGTACGCGCTCGACAACAGCGACAACTTTTTTAACAACATCATGCTGGGCAGCCACGGCTTCGATTCTGAAAAGGTCGCTTCTTGTGGTGATTAATTTTGAGTCTATGGTAATATTGCTTAAGCCGTCGGCTTTTTTATACCAAGTCGGACTGGCCAGGTCATTCGTATATTTATCTTCAGACATTTCCGACCGATAGTCATAGATGGCTTGGGCAAGCGCTTCAATATCCTGATCCGCCGGCAAAAGGGCCATCAACACGGGCAGTTCTGCCGTATTGATATTAATCTTGCCATCGAAACTGAAGCGGCCGCCACCAGCACCTCGAACACCATAAATTGTCACTAATTGGGCCAGTCCGGGGGCGTTTTCAGCACCTTTATATAGCGCTGGCGTAATCCCTTTCACTTGCATAAGTTCACTGACATGGGTAATCGGTCCGTTTTTGCTCACATACGGCGGTTCAAGACCTTGGTAATAATCGGACTCGGCACCGCTTAAACCGGTAACAGCGTCATCATCGCCAAAGTCCAACCAATCTTTGAGCGAATTGACAATCGACCGTGGTTCACTTTCATCCGTTTCGGTTTTTTTTTCGGCGTCGCCCTGTTCGGTCTGTTTGGCAAGATGCGTTAACAGGCGATCCCACAAAAACATCTGGGCATCATTGGGTGCCGATCCCTGGGGATATTTCACCAACGCGTTTACCTGGATGCGTCCTCGCTCATCACTGATTTTAATCTCAAGCTTGCCATCTTCAAAGGGAATATCGGCGGCAATTTCCTTAAGCTTTTCGGCATCAGCCCAGTCTTCCTGGATCGAATCTGTCTTGGAATCCTTTTTATCTTTCAGCAGCACAGCCATGGCCAGGTTGATTCCGGATGACGCTTTATAGGTTAACGTCAAACGGTCACGCGAAGTGGCTGTGGCAAATACGGCAGTGCGCACTTTGCGGTTGAATTCAAGTGTGACGACGATCAGTAATGTGATAATTGTGAGGGTCATCAATAACGCCATACCCCGATTATTATTTATGCAACCGAACGCAGAAAATATCTCTTTGTACGTTTTTATATTGGTAAATTCAGGCGTCTTGAACTTCAATTGTCACTCTTTCCCTTCACGCCAGAGCGGAAGTTTCACCTGGGTTTCAAATAAAAGGCCATTATTTTCCTCATCTTCGGTTACGCCGGTCTGAATTTCCAGTTGAATCCGAATAATCCGAGGCGTGGCGTATTTGTAATTGTCATCTTCGGAATCCCATTGTTCGTGTTCTTCATTCAGGTCATCAATATAAGTAAAGGTCAGTTTTTTAACGCCTTCACATAGCAACGGGTCACTGTCATTTTCTTCAAAAGGCTCATAAGGATGCAACCGGTCCGCACGTCTTAATAAATATCCGGTGCCTTCTTCATCGCTTTCTTGAAGATAATAGGTGATTTCGGCAACCCCCTCACGCGTATCCTGGCCTAGCGGAAGATGCGACATGGAAGCGAAGCGAAGACGTCCCAAGCCGGGTTCATTTGCCGGATAACCGTCACCCACTATACGATACGGATCCGGGTCGCTATCCATGTCCGGCGGTTTATAGAACATGTCAGGCGTGATCCTTAGAGATTCAAGGTCTGCAACCACCCGATCGAAACAATTTTTAGCCATTTCGTAGTTTTTCAACTCGTGTTTTAAGGATTCAGGATTGGAATAGAGATAATGAAATGACCCGAAAATAGTGGTGACAATGATTGCAAAAATGAAAATGGCAATCATAATTTCAAGAAGCGTGAAGGCGGAGGTATTCAGCCGTTTCAATATAGGGGAGCAATGATGACAGCGGAATGCGAGCTTCAGATTGCGGATGGTATATGCGAAAATCATTTTTCAGTATCTATCATAAGTTGATATTTTCTGAAATGATAGATGAATCGCTCATCGTTCAAAGAGATCGTCAGGTCAATTCGCTTCAGATTTTCGGCAAACGTTTCCAGCGTTTCGGACTCAACTTCATTGACAGTCACCTGCCAGTTGAAACCGGGGAAATCGTCGCCGAAATCTCCGCTGTTATCGCCCAGTTCATCGGCCGCCAGGGTTTCAATTTCCGCCATTTTGCTCTGAGCCAACAACGGTGCCGCCGTATAAAACTTTATGTCATTGAGCATATCAATCGTTTGGCCGTGCAACCGGTATACGCTAACCAGCGCAATGGATATTATTGATAAAGCCACCATGACTTCGATCAGTGTAAAACCGGTGTGATCTCTGACTGTATGCAGTTCAAAAGTCTTCGTAGGTTTCATGAAGTTTCACACTGGAAAAAAAAGGCTCGATCAATAAACTGCGCCGAATTTCGCTATCCTCATCATCAATATGAATGATCGCTTTATCGGAATAGCCTTTTTTATAAAATGATATTACGGCGATGCCACCGCTTATCTTTCCTGTTTGCGGATATTCGACATCGGTAAAACGGATGCCGGGGGCCGCTTCAAAAGCGCTTTCCTCGGCCTGGGAGAGGGCGTCTTCGCTCATTGATTCGTCAGTCGCCCACACGCGGTTGCTTTCAAGATCAATATGGAGTTTAAAGCATTTCTGTTCACGCACCGCCTTATCTTTTAATAGCGGAACCTGCATCATAATTTGGCGGGCCGCTTTTTTACCGCCATCAGAAACAACTGTCTTCCGAAAACGCGGCATCGCAAAAAACAACATGATGCTGATCAAGGTCATTACGACGATCAGTTCAATCAGCGTAAAACCGTTTTGGTGTTGTTTGGCATTCATCCGGATAAACGTCTATTTGGTTACTCGACGTCCCAGTTATTAATATCCTTATCCTTGCCTTCGCCCCCCTGAACACCGTCGCCGCCATAACTGACGATATCAAAATCGCTGTTTACACCCGGCGACCTGTAAATGTATTCATAGCCCCATGGATCTTTGGGAACGTGGGGCTTCTCAAGATAACCGCCCTTACGCCATCTCCCGCCATTCTCCGTTGACGGAGGAGTGACCAATGCCTGTATGTCAGTCGGATAGCTGCCCAGATCAAGTTTATACAATTTCAACGCTGTTTCCAAACTGGCGATATCCATCCTGGCTTTCACCTGTTTGGCTTCATCCGGACGGCTCATAATCCTGGGCCCGATATACATCGCCAGAATCCCCAGGATAACAATAACCACCATCAGTTCAATTAGTGTAAAACCGGCGTTATTTAATCTTAACATTGCTTTTTTTTTCATTGCGCCTCCGAAAAATTAAAAATTATAAAATTGCGACCTGTGCGGTCGGTATTACATGTAGGGTGGGCAACGTTTTATCACTCACTTGGTTCATAGCAGGTAATTAAGCCAAGCGACGAATATTGTTAAAGGAAACAGCCTATGCCCACCACTTTAACGGTGGGCATAGGCAATTTCCTTTACCGGAATTTTTCGCTTTGCCTTTTCGTCAGATATGAATCAATAGTGTGGCAAAACATTGCCCACCCTACATTATGAAATCAACCTCACAGGTTGAAAATGTACTTATAAAATAGTAAAATATGTATTTTTTAGTGGTAAATCAAGCCAAACTGAAACTTTGGCTTTCTTGTTTTAATTTATATTGCAAAAAATGAAAAGATATGAAATAAAACCGAATATACATTTCATGCGCTCGGTTCTCACCCGGTGCATCGGCATCAATGTTGCTCAGAATTCGATGATTAAAAATAAAGACGCCAGATAAGCACAAAAAGTCGACATGGTAACGGAAAATATAAAAACAACGGATTTAAATGAAACGGTTTTCAATTTATAGCACTCTTTTTTTGATCATTTTCATTTTTGTGGGAATATCTCCGGCAGCGAGTGCCGAATTCTATATTCCTGTAGTCAAAGACACAGACGAGTCCCTCATTGAGATACCGCTTAAACTGGATCAGGCGATAAACCTGGCAGGCGTGAAATTGGTTATGATGTATGATAAAAACGCCTTGGAATTTAAAAAGGCATCCAAAACCAAACTTTCGTCATCTTTGATGCACATTGTCAATAGTAAAATTCCGGGACGTTTGATCATTGTCATGGCCGGAGCGATGGGAATCAATGGCCAAGATGTGACGTTGTTGACCGTTCGTTTTCGGTTGAAACAAAAAGTGGCTGCTGATCTCAACACCTTGGTTAAAATCACAGCAGCTGAACTGATGGATACCAAGCTAAAAACAATCGAAGTGAAAATTCGAGAGATGAAGCCGCTCCCAAAGCCCTGAAATTTTTAAACCTGTGCAATTCATTCAGAGCCTCATCAGGACGGAATATTGGTAGAATCTTTCAGATAATTTTGTCACGCCGCACGACTATGTCTCAATTTTAAAATGAATAGCATCCTGCGAGTCGGACGTTATATCACTACCTAATCCGATAACCCCTTTTCCGGTCAAAACGACTTCATCGTGTTTTACCCTCAAACTCTTTTTTTCTTGGGTAAGTAAATAGGTTCCATTGGAGCTTTGCTCGTCAATTAAGTAAAACTTGCCGCGCCGCAGTTCAATACGGGCATGGGAACGGGATGCACGCGTGTCTTGGATCACCAGATCATTATGCGGTTGACGTCCCATTGTCACACAATTCCGTTGATCATTAATTTCAACTACCTGGGACCCAAAACGAATTTTTAGGCGGGATTTAATGACCGGTGCGCTTGAAGCCCGTCTTACAATCAGGGTGGCGTCGTTTTGTTCCCAAATCAGCTCATGGATATTTACCTTGCCCCTTTTACCTTTCAGAATCGTACGATCAATACAACGCGTACGCGCTTGGTAATAAGGTGCCAGTTCACTGACGGTCTTTCCGGTGGTGATAATTTGTCTTTGCTTGGCCATATCAGCCATTCGGGAAGCCACATTCACCGCATCGCCATACACATCATTCCTATCCTTGATCACCTCTCCGGAATGAAAACCGATGCGTATATTGGGCGGGTTGGTGATTTCATCGGGGCTTTCCAACGCACGATGCATCGCTTCGGCAGCGGCGGCGGCATCATTCGCCATTGGAAAAGTACACATGATTTCATCACCGATGCTTTTAATCACAACGCCGTTATGCTTTTTGGTCACATCCGTCAAAATTGCCAGACAGGCGTAAATCAGTTTGCGCGCTTTTTTATCGCCGAGAGTTTCGTAGATAGCTGTGCTACGGGAAATATCGGCAAATAGAATCGTGACCTCATTATCACTATTATCGCTCTCTTCTTTGGGGTCGTCCGTTTCCATCTGGAACATTTTTTCTATAAATGATTTCAAGGCGGCTATTTATCGGTTTGGCGTTTTTGATTTTATCTAAGAGCCTGTTTGGAAAGTCGTGATCGAAGCGAAAAAGTGTGAGAGCGA
>JAOZRC010000943.1 GCA_029940345.1 Desulfobacterales bacterium | reverse complement strand
AGAGCCCCATCGGGGCGGCATATTTGTAGTAAATCGGCTCTTTTTCCGTCAGAGCCCCATCGGGGCGGCATATTTGTAGTATAATTGCGCATATTTTGTCATGTTGCTACGAATATGCCGTCCCGATGGGACTCTCACGGAATTTAGTCCATTGTGCTACAAACATACCGCTCCCACGGAGCTTTTGAGGAATATCACATTTAAATTGTACAGGTCGAAAAATTTCACCATAATTTTTGAATAGGGTACTTATTAACGATCTGAATGAAAGCACATCTAAAACAAAGGCACAACCTGCTCATCATGCTGTTTGGCCGTTTTTTGCCGTGAGCAGTTAAGGCAAAGATGGCGATCACCGCTATTGGTAGTCTGTTCACTGATACGCTTGTCAATATAATCAAGATATTTGGCAGGCCCGAGGACAGCTCCGCAGCTTTCACAAAATTCGAGTTTTTGCCGATTCAGAACCGTGCCGCAAATTGAAAGGATGCGCTCATCACCTTCATCGTGGATTTGCATCGCATTATTTTTGCAAACCTCAGCACAGGCGCCACAGGCGATGCATTTTTCAGCGATACTCCGAAAATCGGTTTTAACCGGATCATCAAAGGCGAAATATCCCAATTGCAGGGCGTCAATACCCATTTGATCCCGACAGACGGCCACACAATCACCGCAACGGCGGCAAATATCGCAACGCAGGCAGCGACGTGCTTCCTCGCGTGCGGCGTTCTCTTCATAGCCCAATTCCACCTGTTGAAAGGTAACGCGACGGCGATTGTTACTCAAAAAGGGCATTTCGGGTCTTTTCAAACTCATCTTGGTGCTGGCCGGCACCTTTAAAAATTCAGTGCGCATGCGACGCACCGGAACCGGCGGTAATTGGCGCTGGGGTAAACCGAGCAGATAGCGGTCAATGGACTCAGCCGCTTTTTTGCCGCCTGCAATCGCTTCGATGACAGTGGCCGGTCCGAGAACATTATCTCCCGCGGCGAAAACGCCCTTGAGCGATGTTTCCATCGTCGCCCGATTGACATTGATGGTGTTGCGCCGGGTCCAATCCAAATCCGGCAGATCATCTATGATAACATGATCGATCCGCTGACCGACAGCAACGATAATCGCATCGATCTCCAAACTGAAATCACTGCCAAAAATCGGAACCGGGGACATACGCGTACTCCCCTCCCTGGCCACCAGTTCGGCTCTGACACAGTGCATTTTGGTCATGCTGTACTCTTCACCCGAAATCTCAACCGGAATGGTGAGGAAATTCATCTGAACGCCTTCTTCTTCGGCATGTTCAATCTCCTCTTCATCCGCCGGCATCTCAGCACGTGTGCGGCGGTAGACCAGGGTGACATCTTTACATCCCAGGCGGACACAGGTGCGGGCGGAGTCAATGGCGACGTTTCCGCCCCCGATAATCAAAACCTTATCGCCCGGTTTTTCACGGTCGCCCAAGGCAACTTCCCTTAAAAAACTGACAGCGGTATAAACTTCGGCAAACTCATTTTCCCCCGGCACTCGCATCGGGGCGCATTTATGAGCGCCAATGGTAAATAAAAAAGCTCCGAAGCCTTCTTTGCGCAATTGATTCATGTGTATTCGCCAACCGAAACGGGTGTTAAACAGAATTTCGACGCCGAGTTCGCGAATCATATCGACTTCACGGTCAATCACTTCACGAGGCAGGCGATAACGCGGGATACCCACCATTAACATACCGCCAGCCATGGGCAGTTGTTCCAGCACACGAACGCCGTACCCTTTCAAAGCCAGGTAATAGGCTGCGGTCAGACCGGCGGGACCGGCACCGACAATACACACTTTTTTACCATTGGGCGGCGCCTGGGGAGGATTGACGTATTGGCCTTCGCTCATCGCTTGTTCGGCGGCGAACGCTTTTAGAAATTTAATGGAAACCGGTGTGTCAATGCGGGCGCGCACACACATAAATTCGCATGGTCGGGTGCATATCAGCCCGCACACCCACGGAAAGGGATTGTCCTCACGAATCACTT
>JAOZRC010000252.1 GCA_029940345.1 Desulfobacterales bacterium | reverse complement strand
CGGCGGAAGAAGCGATCACATATATAACCGAACAGTTGACGAAAGATAACTGGCGCAGACTGCGAAAGTATAAACCCGTATCCGAATTCAAAACCTATCTTATGACCGTTGTCAGCAATCTGCTGATAGATTTTGCCCGTAAAAAGTATGGCCGTAAGCGGGTCCCCAAATGGATTCAAAAACGGGGCGTGCTTTGGATTAAAATCTATACGACGCTTTGTATTGAGGGGTTGAGCAATAATGATGTGACCGAACAGATGGCTGACGACGATAAAAACCCAGTCATTGTCGAAGAAGTGATTGATATTATCAAAGAAAAAGTTAAGGATTGCGGCAAGCCTCTCAGACAGACGCCAGTTCAACCGGATTCCGAACCGGTCTATACGCCTGAAGAACAACTTATTAATAAAGAAATCAAAGTCAGAATAGAGGCCTTGAATTTAAGCAGCCAGGAACGATTGCTTCTGCGGCTTGTCTATTCAGAAGGCAACTCGGTCAGCAAAGCGGGGAGAATGCTTGGTTTGAACGCTGATCAAGCGCATGGTAAACATCGGCGACTGAAAGAGCGCATAAGGCAACATTTAGAAGTGGAAGAATTGTTGCATAAATGACATAAAAAATCAGGATAAAAATTAAGTTGATCAAACATGTGCTCATGAATGAAATTTTACTTGAATTATAAAGTGATATCTTTATCGCATGAACAGCAATCAATTTAAAAATTGGCTTAAAAAGCAGGGCTGCGTTTTGAAACTAAAAAGAAAGATTCCGGTCACCTGATAATAAGACTTGGGAATAAAAAATCGGAGCTTCCTATGCATGGTGGAAGTAAGCAGCTTGGCACGGGTTTAATCCATAAAATCAAAAAAGATCTTGGGTTGAAACAATATACTTTTATATTATTCTCATCAGTCATCAGTTCTCGTAACCTGATGAAATTATTGATAATTTTAAATCAGTTGGAAAATATTATTTTTAATGATTTCAGATACTTAACAAAATTTGTCGTCTAAATGGCAAAAAACTTACGACTGTAGAGTATTATTCAATAACTTTATGACTCCTTACCAACAAATCGAATTTATTTTCAGATGTAACAAAAGGATGAAAGATGCTCTGTTACCCAGTTACACTTACTCCGGACGATAATGACACCGTCATGGTCACATTTCCCGATATTCCTGAGGCTGTCACTTTTGGCGAAGACGAGGAAGACGCTCTTTTAAGAGCAATTGACGCTTTGGAAACAATGCTGGCAGCGAAAATGGCTGACAAAGAGGATATTCCGATCCCCTATCCGGATGATGGCAGACTTTGTGTCCGGCTTCCGGCGTTGACAGCGGCAAAAGTCCTGTTGTACCAGACCATGCGCCAACAAAATGTACGTGAAGCCGAGCTTGCCCGACGACTGGGTTGGCGTGCTTCGCAAGCGGATAGGTTGCTTGATCTAAACCATACATCAGCACTTGATCAGATAGAGCAAGCTCTTAATATCTTGGGGATGTCCCTGATCGTTGATGTTCAAGCCGCTTGAAATGAGTGGACATAACGAAATAAAGTGGGCCAATCATGCGAAATGAAGACTATCCGAACGATTCAGAAGAAAGAAAGGCCATTCTGACAGCTCTGGCCACCACCGAACCGACCCAGAAAAGCGATTGCCCATCGGATCAGACCCTGGCAGCCTTTATCGACAATCGTTCTGACCCTGAACAACGCAACATCGTTTCAGACCATCTGGACGCCTGCCCCGACTGTTATGAAAAGTGGCTGTCAGTTGCCGAAATCAAGGCGGACGAAAAAGAAGCACCTGTTCGCTTTTGGAAACGCCCGCTTTTCGGGATTACACTGGCAGTTGCGGCAAGTTTAGCCATTTTTATCAGCCTTAATAGAAGGGCGCCGGAATCAAACCGGTTGTTATCTGACACCTATAAAACGGTGTACCGGCAAAAACTGACCTTTTCCGCTGACAGTCTGAGTCTCCCCTGGGAGCGACCTTCGCCGTCTTTCGGTTTTTCATCCGTTCCGCGCATATCTGATTCATACCGCGCTTTCGGAGCCGGCTTATGGCAAGGTAAACAGGAGCTTATTAAAGAAACAGCACGTTTACCCATACCACCCTTTTTGACGCCCTCCTGGAACGGAAAAAGCCTGCTCAAGGCAGATAAATGGTCGGATACACTCGTAGCGGTTTTTTTTCGTATGGGACGCCAGTGTTTGCTGCTTCGCGCCGTATGCTTGTCTGATGGTCCGGTTCCCAATGACTTTTGGGAGCAACAGATAGCTATTATCGAAGTGATACGCGAAGATATGGATAAATTATCTGATGACGATATAACAGATAAACAATGGATCGTTGCAAAACTGGCAAAGATTAAATCCGGTTTGGATACGATCTGCCAAGATAAAAAGGGAAAGCGAAAGTATCGCAAGTTAGCGGAAGACCTGGATGCGTTTATTGATTTTATGAGTCCTCGAAACGTATTATGATAACTTTTTTACCTGAAAATCCTTTACTTATCCACAATCCATGTAGATGAATCATGAAAAAAACAATCTTCCTATTTTATTTCACAACTGTTCTATGGCTCTTTATTTCTCCATGTAGCGCCAAATCCCACAAGCAAGACTACACTTGGTTCAAAAAACAGTATGGTGAATTAAAAGAAACCGATAATCCCTTGGCAGCAAGAGCCAAAGCTGTTTTTAAGCGTGTTGCGACAGTTGCAGACAAACGCGCCCTGCGGCCCCCGAAATTACTGGTCATTCCCATTGTTCGCGATCCCTGGGCCGCCAGTCTCAGGGACGGCACGATTCTTCTAAACAAAAAAGCGTTAGAACGATGTTATCATCATGTTGGAAAACGGATAGGAGATTCCCGCCTGGCTTTTGTAATCGGCCATGAATTGGCGCACCTGGCTAATGATGATTTTTGGCATTTGGAAGCGTTTAATATGATTCGCCAATTTGGCAGTGGCACACGGGCTGAAAAAGAGGTGCTGGCCCTTTTATCAAATCAACCCATCAGACAAGCGGGTGGCGATGCAAATACACCGCAAGGAAACCAAACCCTTAAAAATAAAGAGCTGCATGCCGATAAATACGGGCTGCTATATGCCGCCATGGCCGGTTATGATCCCCAGGCTGTGGTCGCCAGTCGCAAAAACAATTTCTTCCAAGCGTGGACCGGGCAAACGATTCAAACCGCAGCTTATACGGATAAACAGCATCCCACTCCCATCCAGCGCGCGGACTTTCTATTGACTGAGATGGAAAATGTAAAAAAACATATCGTTCTTTTCAATACCGGTGTGCGCCTTTTCCAGGTGGGCCAATATGAGCATGCGGTGGAATTCCTTGAATCTTTCTTGGGCAAATTCCCCTCCAGGGAAGTATATAACAATATCGGCCTGGCGTACTATCAAATCGCTATGGAGTATCTGGCAAAATGTGACCGTGAAAAAGCGTTTCGCTTTAAATTGGCGACGATCCTGGACACCGAAACCCGGGCGTCAGAATATGTACGCAGCGGGTCGGATGAGGATTGCATACACCGGAAGGATTTCAAAGCGAACATGCATCTGGCTGTCACTAATTTTGAGAAAGCCAATGCGAATGATCCATACTACCCGCCGGCATATATCAATCTCTCTTCTGCCTATATCGCTCTTGAAAAATATTTAAAGGCGCTGGCGCTATTTAAAGATATGACGGATACACTACTTCAAACAAAAAATAATCCGCAAGTCAAAAACAACCTGAGTATCGCTAACTATTTGCTGGATCGCTCCCGTAATAGAGATGGTTTTGATACGGCGCTGGACGATTTACAGAAAATCACTAAAAAGCATGTGTATTTTGCTGATTCCTTTTACAACCTGGGACGAATTGCAAAAGAAAAGGGGAACAATCGTGTTGCCAAGGCGTATTGGCGTCAATTCATTAATCTGGAACCCAACGGCGTCTATGCTTCCTTAGCTCAGAAAGCCTTGGATAATCAAAATAAATTGCTTTCAGGCACCGTCAGACCGCCGGTTACCAATCTTTTTGGGCCAAATGATTTAGGAAATTGCAATATAAACATTATTAAGCTGGTTGGAAGCGAACAGGCAGATAGAATACCCTCAAAATATTCTCCACATCATCTTGATGTAAAGGAATTGGAAAGCCTGCTATATTCTGACGATCAGGATGCGATCCTTGTTATCGAGGATAGAATTGAAATGGTCGTGTGTTCACCCAAACCGAATATCCGCGTTTCAGATATAGAATCACGATATGGCAAACCGAACAGGATTTGTAAGAGTGATTCCGGTATGGAAACATTGGTGTACCGCAATTTTGCTGTGGAAGTACTTGATGGTAAGATAAGACACGTTGTGTATTTTAGCGGATCCGGTTAACGTGCATTGGATGATGTAAGGAAGTATCAAGGTGATAAGAGAAATTGATATACTATTCATATTGCGTGACATTGGAACCTTAAAATTAGCTCGAACAGCTGCCTCAGTGTTCTAACTTTAATTAAACCCAGGGATAATTTTATGATGAATTGGAAAGCGCTGCTACTAATTTTATGGCTGCCGGTAAGTTTGCTTTTCTGTTTGACAACCGCTTATGCGGATGTGGTTACCGACGGAACAGTGGGACCCTCCGGCGCAATAACCGGTCCGAATTATACCATTGGCAGTGATTTGGGTAAACAGGTGGGAGGCAATCTCTTTCACAGTTTTTCACGGTTTAACATCAGTCGGAATGAAAGCGCGCTATTCACCGGTTCGGAGGCGGTGGCCAACATTATCGCACGGGTGACCGGCGGCAGCCTGTCCCGCATTGACGGTCAGATTCAATCGCAAATAGCGGGCGCTAATCTGTATTTTTTGAATCCTTCGGGCGTCATGATCGGACCGGATGCGTTTATTGATGTGGATGGCTCCTTTCACCTCAGTACGGCCGATTATCTGCGGTTGGGAAATAGCGGCCGATTTGACGCGTTGTATACCGAAAAAAGTGTGCTTACGTCAGCGCCGCCATCGGCGTTCGGGTTTTTAGGGCCGGAGCAGGCGGACATTGATATTCGAGGAAAAATAAATGTGGCCGGAGATGAAGCCATTTCGCTGGTGGCGGGTGATATAGAAATAGATGGCGGTCTGGTCTATGCCAAAAGCGGCAGGGTTGATATCGTTGCGGTCGATTCCGCCGGTGAAGTTCGGATGACGGATCACGGACCGGATATTTCCGCATTTACCCAATTGGGCAATATTCTGATTGCGAATGCTGCCAAAGTGGATGTCAGTGACACCGGCGGCACGGAAGAGAGCGCTGACCTGAAGGATAGGGCCGATCAAATCGAAATAAATTCATCGGCGAATGTCAGTAACATGGGGAGAAGGGCAGAGAATGCTCACCCGACGGATGCCGCCAGTAAAATCAAAACAGATTCATTCGACGGAGCCGGCCGGATATTTATACGGGGTCAAAACCTTCATATCTCGGATCCGAACACGCAGGTGGTCAGCATTACCGGCGATCATAACGGTGGCGGAATTGATATCGGACTGACCGAAGAACTATTGTTAACCAATGAGAGCAATATTAATACCCTTACCATCGGCAACGGGCGCGGGGGTGATGTGACCTTGAATGTCGGGCGTCTGGATGTCACAGGAGATGCCACAATTTTAGCTGGTAGTTATGCCAGCGGGGCGGCTGGCAATATTGTGGTGAACGCCCGCAAAGGAGTGACGATTTCCGGCCGTGAATCCTATCCGAGTAATTTGGATGCCTCTTCTTACGGCGATGGGCCTGGCGGTTCCGTTGACATTACCACGGATTATTTGAATGTCACTCACGGCGGCATGATTCAGAGTAAAAGCTTTAAACAGGGACGTAGCGGTGACGTTCGTTTAAATGTAAAGCGATTGGATGTGACGGATCACGGTGTTATCACAACGGATTGCGAAGGCAGCGGTTCCGGCGGAAATATCGCTATTGATGCCCAAGATGCGGTGCGGGTTGCCGATTCCGGGCGACTCTCCGCTATCTCGCAATCAGCGGCGAACGGCGGCAATGCGGGTGACATCACGATCAACACATCAGGAGCGCTCACCGTTTCCGACGATGGCGTAATCACTGGCGGAACCCTCGGATCGGGGCGCGGTGGTGATATCACGATTGATGCGGACACCCTGGAAATAGACCGCGGCTATGTTTCTTCCAGCACCCGGGGAACCGGCAGCGGCGGTAATATCACCATTGACGCACGGCAAAATTTGACTGTGGCCGGTTCCGGGACCACCGGCGAAGGCCTGTCAGGCGAGTATTATGGCATTTATGCCCAGACCCTGGCAAGTGGTGACGGCGGGCATATCACGATTCGAACGCCAGCGTTGACGCTTACCCAAGACGCCATGATCAACGGCCAAACTTATGGCCGCGGAAAGGGCGGAGATGTAACCTTGAACATCGACCGCCTGGATATCAGCGCAGGCGGAACCGTTACCGTCAGCACGCGAGGCGCAGGGCGCGGCGGGGACATCACCATCACAGCGGCGGATTCCGTCAATTTGTCCGGCGAAGGCGTCAAACTTGCTAAAAGCCAGATATATTCGGCGACGCATAGCGCCGGCCAGGGCGGGGATATCACGATCCGTACGCCCAATCTGAATGTCGATGCGCATAGCGCGATTTTTGCCGACACGCTGGGAGATGACACCCGCGACGGCAACACCCTGAGCGATGGCGACGCCGGCAATATCCGCTTGGAAGCGGACCGGCTGGTGCTGAAAAACGGCGGTGTGGTTCAGGCCGGAAGTGAATGCGCTGGCCGTGGCGGCAACATTACGATGGAGGTAAAACGGTTAACCGTGCATAGCGGCGCTTCCGTTTCAACGCAAAGCACAGCTTCGGGAGACGCCGGTTCGATCGCTATTCACGCTGATGATCGTGTTGAAATGGATAATGGCGCTGTGACAACTCAGGCGCTCAACGCGGATGGCGGCAATATTTCAATTCATCCCGGCTACCGGCTTTATCTGATTAACAGCTCTGTGACGGCGGCCGTGGCCGGCGGCAAGGGCGACGGTGGCAATATTCACATTTCCAAACCGAAATTTATCATTCTTAACGATAGCAGTGTTTTAGCGAATGCGTATGGCGGCAAAGGAGGGAATATCGATATCCAAGCTGATTATTTTGTCAGTTCCGCCGACAGTAAGATTGATGCATCCTCTGAACTGGGAATCGACGGACGCGTTAATGTCGATGCGCTGGATGCAGATGTCAGCGGCAGCATCACAGCGCTTCCGGAAACATTTGCCGACACGCCCCTTTTGAAAGAACGCTGCGCTGTCTTCCGACGAAGCGAGGCCAGCAGTTTGATAATGGGCGGACGAGGAGGCTGGCCCCAAGTTCCTGATGATTATTTACCGGACAATCTTCCTTAGAGCCTGTTTGGAAAGTCGTGATCGAAGCGAAAAAGTGTGAGAGCGAG
>JAOZRC010000251.1 GCA_029940345.1 Desulfobacterales bacterium | reverse complement strand
AATTAACGCCGAAAGCGCGCTTTGTCAAGAACTTAAATCAAATTTTTAAAAAAAATTGGCTCCGGTACTCATTTTCACTTGATATTTATATTTGAATTCGTCCATTTGATAGGTCTTTATCCTATATATAAGGATAGTTACACAATCTCACAACATTTAAACTTATGCGGCAAAAAAATACAACAGCCTGACCCAGAAAAAAGAAGAAAAAACTCTTCACCCAAAGGTAGGTTTTTTCAGATAACACACCATATATTTTCCCTCCTATATGTAAAAATCAAATTAACTGGCAACATCTCGCATGATGCCTTGAGCTGGCCATTCGATGAAAAAAGGCCATTTTAGATTGACCGCCCAATCTCTTCCGCTTCACTGAGCGCATGCATCAGAATACGGGGTGACTTGGCGTCGCCAATAATATGAAGCGGGATTCCCATTGCTTTGATAAATTCCGCTGGCTTGCGAATGGAGGTCATTTTTTCCGCAATAGCGACTGTATCATAGTTATCAAGCTGTATCTCCTCACCCTGGGAGCGAAAGATAACACCATACGGGAGAAACTTTTTAACGGTTACCTTTTTATAGAGCCTGACATTATCGCGTTTCAGCCGTTCCCTGAGATAAAAGCGGTCATTGGCGGACATCTCTTCCCCAAAATGCCTTTTGCGATTCAGCAGCGCAACATCTTTGCCCTTTTCCGCCAGAAAATCAGCTAACACCATGCCTGCCTGGTTGCCGCCGATGATAATCACTTTATCACCGGCCACGCTTTGGCTGGCAAGAATATCGGTTACCGTGCATAGTTCCATTTGGGTCTGGAACAGCCCTTTGATGATGGGCATTTCCGGCAGGCTGCCAGTAGCCAGAATAACCGCATCGGGGGCTTGGGTGCGGATTAATTCACGGGTCAGAGGGGTGTTTAAGTGAATTTCAACTTTAAGGCGTTCCAACTCGTTTTTCATAAACTCGGCGATATCCATATTTTCGGAACGTCCGGGGGGAATGGCCGCTAATTGCGCCAAACCGCCGGTAGCGCCCTTTTCATCACAGACTGTCACCTTATGGCCCCGGATGGCAGCCATACGAGCTGCGGCCATACCGGCCGGGCCGGCACCGGCAACAATGATTTTCCGAGGTATATTGGTTTTAGCATCTTCTTTTAGCAGGTATTCACGCCCCACTTCCGGGTTGGCCACACAGGCACCCGGTTCCAGTTGAAGCACATTATGAATACACCCCAGGCAGCAACCGATACAGGGTCGTATACGCGTCAGATCGCCTTTACGTGCTTTATCAGGTAACGCCGGGTCCGCCAAAAGCGCCCGTCCCATGGCGACGATATCGGCCTGGCCATCTTTAATAATCCGGTCGGCCAACTCCGGGCTTTTTATTCTTCCTACCGCAGCGACCGGCACGGACACCTCTTTTTTAACGGTTTCGGCCAAATGTACAAAACAACCCGGTTTTACATACATGGAAGGGATGGTCAATTCCGATGAACCGTAAACACCGGCGGAAATGTGCAGGTAATCAGCGCCTTCTTTTTCCAGGATCAGCGCCAGGCGCACCGCCTCATCAATATTCCATCCGTTTTTAATATAGTCGTTGCCGTTAATCCGCACGCCCACGGGAAAACCGGCACCTGTTTTGTCTTTGATATCGCGGAAAAGCTGCAATAGAAATCGAATCCGGTTTTCAAAGGGGCCACCGTATTGATCTTCCCGCTTGTTGGAATTTTTCGCCAGAAACTGATTAATCAGGTATCCGTGGGCTGCGTGGATTTCGACAAAATCAAAACCGCCTTGCTGACACCGGCGGGCTGCGTCGCCAAAGGCTTCTGCCATCGCATCAATTTCAGATAGGGTCAGTTCCCTGGGAATTCCTTTGACCACCGCTTCAGCCGGCAGCGGTGAAGGCGCCACCTTATTATCGTGATAGGATTGTCGGCCGCCGTGCATCAGTTGCATTCCGAATTTGGCACCAAACGGACGAACCGCTTCGGTCATTTTTTGCAATGCGGGAATGCATCGGTCATCCCACAGCGCCGGCAGTTGGGGAAGTTCCAAGCCGGTGGGATGCACCGCGCCGCCGCCAACCAGCATCATGCCGACACCGCCTTTAGCCCGGGCAACAAAATATTCGATGAGTTGCTCCGTTACATAGCCATGGTCATCAACGCCGAAATTGATGCTCATGGCAGGCATGAGCAACCGGTTTTTAGCGTGCATGCTTCCAATTCGGAGCGATGCAAAAAGATGTTTAAAATGCGTCACGTTTTTTTCCTTCCCTGTTTGTCAGAAAGACAACTTTTTTATTGCGTTGTCTTTTTAATTCGCTTAACTTCCAGTGTGATTCCTTTGGGATCAGGGCAATGAATCATAATAGTGCCATCTTTTTTTTCCCACGGGAAACGGCCGCCCCACAGCAAAGTGGTTACATAAGGTGAGACAGCATCCCACGCGCCCAGACATATACCGCCGGGAGTGGTTTTATCAACGAAAAATTCATCTCCGATGGCATGGAAACCGCCCTGACATTTACCTTTTTTTATTGTAATACAAACAGGCATATTGAACTCCTTGCATAATTTTATATACTTCTTATAATAACATTGACATTTAAAATTACAATATAAAAGTTTAACGCTGCAAACCAACCGTCAGCCATATTAAAAAAACATAAATAACTTTTCAAACCTTAAATTTTAATGGGGTCCAGAGATGAAAAAGATCATTTTGACAGGAATCAGCCTAATTGCGCTGTTTACCTTAGCGCATGCCGAAACCATGTATGTCGGTGACATTGTCAAAATTACGGTGCGCACCGGTCCGGGCACCGAACACAAAATTATAACAATGGTGAAATCCGGCCAACAGGTCGAAGTATTACAGCCTGATATCCATTGGAGTGAAGTGCTTCTGAAAAATGGCAAGCAAGGATGGGTGCTTAACCGCTTTCTGACAACGGAGAAACCATGCCGACTTTTGCTGGAATCGCTTGAAAAAGAACACAAAGCGTTGTTGGATAAAGATGCCCCCTCACAACAGGAAATTATGAAACAGTTCAAAACCGAAAACACCCGTCTGAAAGCGGATCTGGCTGAACGTGAAAAATCTCTCGACGCTTTTCAGAAATCATATAATACGCTGAGGACTGAATCGGCCGATTTTTTAGCGCTGAAATCCGATCATAAAAGCGTCCGGGAACAGCTTGCAACGGCAAAACAAAAGAATAAACAATCAGAGCTTGCTTTGCAGGAAATTCAAAAGAAACGGGATATCCTATGGGTTTTATGCGGTGCCGGAATCCTCATTTTGGGATTCATCATCGGTTGTTTCAGTTTTCGAGGCGGACGCCGCCGTTCATCGCTGCTTTAACAGGCGTAGGCAAGGGTCTGATGAGCGCTTATCTTCATTGACAACCGCTTTTTCAGTATTATTATTAATTTAATAATTCGGCTGTAAACATGAATAAAAGGGCATCCTAAAGAGAACGTTGCATAAAAATCGGTTGCAAGATTTCCAGGTGTTTGCAGTTAGAATAATAGCTCAAGCAGGAGACCGCAAAGCGGTGCAATAAAATTTCGAAGGTTTTCGAGCGTTGCAATTAAAATGAAACGTTCCTCATAAGCTCCGTGGGAGCGGCATGTAGGACACTGACGATATTTTTAGTTTTTAAATTCAACAACCACATTGTAAACTTAAATGGCTTTAAAAAGAGATTATTACGAAATACTCGGAGTTGAGAAAACGGTGGCAAATGGTGAAATCAAACGCTGTTACCGTAAACTGGCAATGAAGTATCATCCTGACCGGAATCCGGGGGATAAAAGTGCTGAAGATAAATTTAAAGAAGCGGCGGAAGCGTATGAAGTTTTAAAAGATGCTCATAAACGTCGAATATATGATCAGTATGGTCATCAGGGCCTTGAAGGATCCGGCTTCTCCGGCTTTAGTAACGCTGAAGATGTTTTTTCATCTTTTGGCGACATCTTTGGTGATCTTTTCGGATTCGGTTTTGGCGGAAGGCGTTCCGGCCCGAGGGTCACAAAAGGCGCTGATTTACGTTATGATCTGACGCTGTCTTTCATGGATGGCGTTTTCGGAACAGAAACCGAAATTGATCTGGAAAAGACCGAAGTCTGTGTCATATGTGGCGGAAACAGGTGTGAACCTGGAACCCAACCGGAACCATGTGGCCATTGCAATGGTTCCGGCCAAGTGACGCGTAGTCAGGGTTTCTTTACCGTACGTACAACCTGCCCCTACTGTCGTGGACAAGGTAAGAGCATTCCCAATCCATGTGGTAAATGCAGGGGAACCGGCCAGGTAATGGTCAGCAAACGGGTTTCAGTCAAAATACCGCCTGGTGTTGACACCGGAGCGCGCTTACGTCTTACCGGTGAAGGGGAAGTCAGTGTCAATGGCGGCCCTTCGGGCGACCTGTATGTGTTTATCCATGTAAAATCCCATGATTTCTTTAAGCGCGAAGACACGGATGTGATTTGCCAAATCGAACTCTCTTTTATCCAGGCCACGTTAGGAGATAAAATTATCGTCCCCACTTTGGAAGGCGAGAAAAATTTGGTAATCCCTTCCGGAACCCAATTTGGAGACCGATTTCGCTTTCGCGGTGAAGGCATCCCTTCCTTAAGGTATAGAAACCGCAGAGGGGATCAGATTATTGAGGCGATTATCCGAACTCCTACCAGTACTAATAAAAAGCAAGAAAATCTTCTCAAAGAATTTGCCCGGCTTGAAGATAATAAATTATCCAATAAATTGCTTAATATACTTAAAGGCGGCTCCAGACGACGCGCCAGTTAGGGATTTTCAGCCTCAACTGAATTATCTGAACGCCTACAGGCGATGCAAATGAAAGATATGAGTGAATGTTTGAGTTAAAGATAAAGACCCATTTTGCAGCCGCCCATCAACTGAAAATGGTGGGTGAAAAATGTGAAAATTTGCATGGTCATAATTGGAAAATCGAAGTCTGCGTGGCTGGTGACAAGCTGAACAAAGCCGGTGTGCTGGTTGATTTCGGCATCATTAAGCAACATCTGGCAGCAGTGATGCAAACTCTGGATCACAAATTTCTGAATGAACTGGAGTTTTTTGGCCAGGAGAATGCGCCTTCATCTGAAAATATCGCCGTTTATATTGCGCATGAACTTCAGGCATTAATTTCAGGTCAGGATATCAGGGTTTCCAGTATAACTGCTTGGGAATCGGAAAACGCCGCCGCCAAATATTTCCCCCCTTTGGCTGACGCCGAACAATAAGGCTCGGCTTCAAATCAATCCCTTTTTTTAAAATCAGCCTAAAATCAGCCTAAAATCAGCCGTTTTTTTTATAATCTGGTCAAATCAAGCATGACTTTCCAGACCCGTTGTCTGAGTACCTCAACCGAACTGTCTTTAAAAGAGGTGTACGAAAGCGGTTCGCCGAACTTCACCTGAGCCGTTGTCGGCCGAAGAATCCGGCTGCCTTTTCTATTATAGTGAAAAAGGCCCTTGATAACAAACGGAAGAATATCCGCCTGCGCCGCTAACGCCAAATGAAAAGGTCCTTTTTTGAATTCACCGAGTTCTCCGGTTAATGTGCGATGGCCCTCTGGCAAAATAATGATGGAAACGCCGGAGCGAATCACCTGTTCGGCGCGGTGGAGACTCGCTTTGGCGTTGGTGAGATTCGTTCGGTTAATCGGAATATTACCCCAGCGTTTGATCAACCACCCCCATAATGGCATTGCAAAGTGGTAAGATGCTTCCACACCGACGCTGAACATGGGGATTACGGCCGGAATCGCGAACACGTCAAACATGCTCGCATGGTTGCCCATGATCAGAAAAGGCCGTTTATGATCAAAATTATTCAGACCGATTACGTGCAGGCGCACGCCCATGATACGTAGTTGACTGCGCGCCAATATTCGCACCAAAGGATAAATTTTGCGCGGTGGGAACAGCAGCAAACCACTTCCGAGTACAAAAAAAATGATAAAAAAATGAAGCAGGCCCGCACCCCAAAGCAGTATTGAACGGATTTTTTCCAATAGATTCACCTCTTTCATGGACATCATCCCTTACAATCAGAAAAATAAGCACCGCGCTTATCAAAATTAGAGTTGGTTTCAATGCCATGCGCATCGAGAATCCGCTTCAGTTGGCCATATTTCTGGCTGACCGAAAACATGACCGATTCAAACCCGCGAAGATATGCTTTTTTGCGATCCCAGAATGACAACGGGTTCATATTAAAAAATTTTTCATCCGCTTCACCAGGTTCAATGAGGATAATATCGCCTTTAAAATCAGGGTCCTTACGGTACAAATCCATGCCGTGAATCAGGCGGGTGTGCAAAAGGGTTCGGATCACCTGGTTCATAATGGCATTGAGGCCGTTATTGGCGATAGCGGATGAGTGGTTGGGTCTGGCGCACGTATCCTTAAATGATTCACAATTCACCGGACGAAACGGGTTATAGCAGATAATCAAATCCGCGCCTCGGGCGATTGCCAGATCAAGGCTGGTAGTTTTGATGATAGCGCCGTCAATATAATCCGTCCCCCGAATCGTTACGGGCGCATAAAATAGCGGCATGGCGATGGACGCCTGCACCGCTTGGGATATGGGCGCTGTATTGATCTGATCATGGCCGAAAACCGCTCGTGTGGCGCAGTCCAGATTCATAGCCACAATGTAAAGCTCTTTTCCCGTTTGTTCGTAAAGCCGTTTGAAATTATTGCTCCATCCGGTTTGTTCCAGGTTATTACGCATCGAACGCTCGAATTTTTGCGTGGAAAAAATACCGTTGGGGATCAGACGCCATTGAGGCTGACGGTGCCGGACGGCCAAACTCGCCTGGCGCAGGCAATAGTCTACGAATTGTTCCATGTTTTCATGATTGGGGGCAAACGACACCTGAAGCATTAGTTTACGGAATTTACGCCGGAAAATATTGTTCGTCCAAAAAAAATCAAAGGTGCTTAGAGGCGGAAACATGAGCATCCGGATTAACGCCGCCAAAGGATTGATTGTAAAATCCTGATAGTTGGGAAAATATAATTCAGCCGCCCGCATGGGCGCAAGCATTCCTTTTTTGCCTTCCAAACTCCTGATAATCTGGCCAATAGGAATCGCATTCGCCAAAAAAGCCGCTAAAATGGATCCGGCGCTGACTCCGATAAACATATCAAAATCTTTAAATCGGTGGTTTAGCATGAAACGGCTAAACGCTTTTAGCCCCCCAAGTTTAAAAGCGCCGCCGGTGACGGCGCCGCCAGCCAAAACCAACGCCAATTTGGGATTGGTTTTAGGATGATCAAGGTCACTTTTTTGTACAATTGAGATACCCAAATTTGTCGTGTCCTATCTAAAATTGATTATCTGAATGTCTAATACAGAATCAGAGAGGTGAATAGCTTGTATTGATTTATTTAAGAGCCTGTTTGAAAAGTCTTAAATCGGCTGCAAAAGCGTGAGAACGGTTCT
>JAOZRC010000250.1:6384-7517 GCA_029940345.1 Desulfobacterales bacterium | reverse complement strand
ACATCCTTCATGTTGGAACTGTCTGTTTTGAACACACGAAAGCCGATATCCAAATCTTTAACCGTGGATGATGTGGGCGCATTTTTATCAAATATTTCAAGCTGAGATTTGTCTTTAGCCGCTTTGAGGGACATTTCGGCTTTGATCTTCGTCCCGGCACGACGGATGCGCTCTTTGCCGATTTCGGTGATGGTTTTGTAGCCGGATTTGAAAGCCTCTGATTTTTCGTCGCAGGGTTGGGGGAGTTGGACCATGATGAATTTGCGGTTTCCACCGTCTGCTTTGTTCATAAGGAGAACAGCATGGGCAGTTGATGCTGATCCAGAAAAGTAGTCAAGAATTATTGATTCTTCATCTCCATTTAGGCCTATTTGAACTAATTTTTGGATGAAACGTGAAGGCTTGGGGAAACTAAAAGTTTGAGCATTACCAAACAAGTCAATAATTTCATTCGTCCCATGTTGTGTATAAATATCATCAATGAGAGAGGTGGCTTTTCCTTTTCTCATGTTGCCTTCTTCATCTTTAAGATACTGTTTTGAGTGGGCTGACCAATTACCCTTTTTATTTTTAATAAATTCAAGTTCGTTTTTGGCTATTGCTTTGATCACTCGATCCTTACCCCATAACCATTGACGTATAGGGTTTATCATCGTCCCATCTGGTGCTGGTATCGGGAAAACGAGATTTTTCCTTTCCCCCATACTTTTTGTTGCCTCTAACGGGTGTGTTCGATAAGGGCCTCGTTTTGGGTAATTGATGTCCCTTTGCTTATAATAGCGTTTGATAGAATCCTTAGTAAGAGGGACATAAATATTATCTAAGCTTAACTTATTCTTAGCGTATATCAAAACATATTCATGCAAAGAAATCAGGTATTTTTCTTTTGCTCCACCACCATATCGTTTCTTCCATATTAAACAGTCAATAAAGTTTTCTGCTCCGTAAATTTCATCGCAAATTTTCCGTAAATTATGGCCTTCATTGTCATCAATGGAAATAAATATCATCCCATCTTCCCGAAGGATGTTGCGTGCCAACTTCAACCTTGGATACATCATACTCAACCAGTCAGAATGAAAACGCCCATTTGAATCCGAATTGACAACCAGGCGATTACCCAAGTCATCTTT
>JAOZRC010000250.1:0-6284 GCA_029940345.1 Desulfobacterales bacterium | reverse complement strand
TTTGATCTGGGTTACATTGATGACACACCGTTTAGGCATATTGGCCTCACCTTTTTTCAAAATGACATTACCTGGCAAATTTCCGAATTTCAACGTGGAAGTAATGGCCAACATAATCACCGTATTCAGCTTGCTGTCGTTTAATACATTATTTTGAATCACGAGACCGGGCCTTCTGCCCCTCGGTTCGGATCCTTTCCCCGGTGAAAAATCAACCCAATAAATGGTGCCTTTTCGGATCACCATTCCTGCCCCTCATCTGCGTCAGCGCCTTCAAACCACTTTGCAGTATCCAGTTGTTCCCTGCAAATCGCTTCATCTGAAAAAATGGAATCATACTCATTTTTCAGGCATTGCTTTTTCTCAGTGGCAATTTTTTCATGGAGCACTATGGAAATAAACTTACTTCGCGATACTCCCTTCCGTTTGCTGATTTCATCAATGACTGACACCATATCTACTGGTATCGATATGGCTATCTGTTGGGTATTCATCTTTTTGCCTCTGGAAATGATAAAGGGCTCATAAAGGGATGGTCTCCGTCAGACCTTTCATGAAATTATAATTCTGATCTTAAAGTTCATACTGATACTTGCCTCTCTGATTAACATAGAATGCGAATCGATAAAAGTCAAACGGAGGCCAACTTCCTTTATCTTACCCCACCGGCGACAAAATAACACTTTCCCGACTATGATGGTCGCGTTTTTTAAGTTAGTCTTTTGATATTTCCATAGCCTCATTTTACAGGCCCAACATTTAATGACAAGCGCTATTTCCCTTAAAACTGTATATCATCAGGCTCAGACAACCGATCCTGAATGAGTTTTCTGACAACTTCCCCTTTTGCAGAATCAGACGGAAAGCGCTGTTCCAACTCTTGCAGGGCATCATACCCATCCGGCTCAGCTGCGTAATAAAAATCTTCAGCGATCTCTTTAAATCTGTCTATATCCTGTTCCTCTTCACTTGCTTTGAGATACATCCGGATAAGCATACTCAACATATTTCGAAATTCATGGAAAAAGGTTAAATCATTCAACAGGTCTGTATCTGTCGTATTTTTTGCCAAACCATATAAAAGAAGCAGCCTCAAGCGTTCATTTCCGCTTTTAAAATATTTTCTGAACAGCGGATAGTTGGGATTATCTGCATTTCTTTCATCTGAAAACGCTTTCAACACCGCATCCGAAAGCTTGATATGGCCATCAAAATAATCTTTCAGAAATTCCTGGTTAACATTTTCAGGTTTAGCCCGTTTTTCTTCTTGTTCCTCCTGATCCCCATAACTGTCATCCACCCAGGTAAAACCGATATCTTCAAGCCGGGCAGACCAATTTTCAGGGTCTTTTTTGATTGTTTCAGCAATCCGCTCTGATATTATTTCGTTCTTAATTTTTTTATAATCATCATCAATGGGCATATTTATATCCTTGTTGCATCCAGTTCCCTGATTTCATATTTAACAAAGCAATCAAAAATAAGGCTGATGATCATGAAGCCGCCGTAATCTCTCTGTCTCATTTTCAACTGGGCCAGGAGCTATTCGCATAAAAAAAATATATGGCGACCAAAACGGTATATGAACAGGCTTTTGATTACAAATCCGCTTTACGCCCCCGCGCCGGTTCAACAGCCTCACGCGCTATCCACACGCCGTTCTTAAAACGATGCGTCAAGCGACGCAAATCGTTTAAAATCACCAGCAGACTGGGGATCAGCAGCAGCGTTAACACTGTTGCAAACGCGACGCCGCCGGCGATGGAAAGCGCCATGGGGATCAGAAAACGGGCTTGCATGTCCGTTTCTAAAATTAGCGGCATAAGACCGCCGACAGTGCTTAACGAAGTCAGAAAAATAGCGCGAAAACGCCGGGCGCCGCCCTTTTTGATCGCATCAAGAAACGGCATTCCCTGGGCGATATTTTCATTAATGCGTTCAATCAGCACAATGGCATCGTTGACCACAACACCGGCCAGCGCCACCATTCCGAAGATGCTCATCATCGAAAGATTAAAGCCTAACAGGTAATGCGCAGCAACACCGCCGATAATACCGAAAGGAACCGTGAACAGGATAATGAACGGCTGCACGTAAGACCTGAAAATGGTGGCGATAATGATAAACATACCGAGAATTGCCATGGGAAAACCGATTTGCAGGCTGCCGAAAGATTCACGCATTTTTTTCTTTTCGCCTTGCATGGCGATAAATAAACCCGGATAGCGATGATGTATCTGGGGAAAAAAGGAGCTGTCCAGTTCATCTAAGATTTCATTGGCATTGGCTCTGTTGTTGTCCACCTCCGCACTGACTGATACGCGCCGCATACCGTCAGTGCGCGTAATCGTCGCATAACCCGGCGTAAAACGGACATCAGCCACACTGAAAAGCGGGACTTCCTGGCCGTTGGGCGTGCGAATGCGCACCGATTCCAAATTGGACATCCGGCTGCGTTCATCTGCGGTGTAGCGCACTTTCACACGGATATCATCCCGCCCGCGCTGCAAGCGTAACGCTTCATCGCCGAAATAACCGGCATGGATCTGCTGCGCCAGATCATTTACGGTCAATCCCAATGTGCGGGCTTCGGGCTTGAGTTCAAGCCGCATTTCGTTCTTGCCGGGTGAAAAGTCGGAACGAATCTGAAAAACGCCGTCAAACTTGCGCAACCGGTCGGTCAGCTCATCAGCCGCGGCCAGGATAGTTTCCATCTCGTGGCCCTGAATCCATATTTCAATGGGTGCGCCCGGCGGGCCGGCGGACAAACCTGAAAATGTCAGCGCTTTGACGCCCGGAATCGTTCCCACCTCTTTTTCCCAGTCCACTATAATCTTTTTGGAATGAACGCCTCGTCTTTCCGATGCCAGCAGGATTGCCTGTACGCCACCCACATTGGGCCCCGATTCCGGTATCTGGCTCAACGTCTGTCCCACCAGCGTCAGAAGGTTTTCGATCATTGGCTCACCCGTTAGCGTAGGTGTTTTTTGAGATAGTCGTAAAAGCGCATCTTCAACCTGCTTAACCGCCTGTTGAGTCTTTTCCGGTGGCGTTCCATGCGGAAACTCAATATTTGCCGTAACAATAAAGCCGTCTAATTCCGGGAACACTTCAAATTTTATAATCCCTCCCTTGATCAAGCCGATAGCGAGCAGCAGAATCGTGATCGCAATACAGAAAGAGATATAACGCCATTCAAGGGTTTTTTTTAGCATAGGCGCATAAATATGTTCAACGAACCATTCCAGGCAACGGCTCGGAAAGCGCTGCATGCGGTGGTATGACCGGCCAAACGGATTCATATTTTGCAGATCGCTGTTTATATCCGGAAGATGGCTCAAATGCGCCGGCAGCAGGAATAAACATTCCAGCAGGGAAACCACGAGACAGGAAATCACCACAACCGGCATAATGGCGATAAATTTACCCATGATACCGCCGATATATAATAAAGGAATAAACGCCACGATCGTGGTGATTACGGCGGCAAACACGGGCATTCCCACTTCAAGCACGCCATCTACCGCCGCTTTTAACGGCGGCTTGCCGCTCTTGCGATGAACATAAATCGATTCACCTACAACAATGGCGTCATCAACAACAATTCCCAATACCATGATTAAGCCGAAAAGTGAAATCATGTTGATCGTCGCCCCAATGCTATGCATAATGGCCAGCGCGCCGGCAATGGAGATCGGGATGCCCATGCCGCCCCAGAAGCTTAACCGCAAATCCAGAAATATCCACAATAGGAGAAAAACGATAATCAAACCGATAATCCCGTTTCTTACCAGGAGATTAATGCGATCACGAAGCATGGTGGTGCTTTCGTAAAGAATTCGGATATTGACGCCTTCAGGAAGCTGCTGCTGTTTCTTACTGATAAAGGCTTTAATGGCTTTGGAAATTTTGAGCGCATCCTCTTCCTTGGTTTTATACACCATGACCAAGACAGCGGGTTCGCCGTTAATGGCTGCAAAAATCGGGTCCTGAACAAAATCGTCATGAATTTCTGCCACTTTATCTAACGTGATGATTTCACCTTCAGGACGCGCCAACACCACAACAGAGGCCAATTCTGCGCCGGTGTATTTGCGTCCCACAGTGCGCAAACGAATCTCTTCTCCACTTGTACGAATCACGCCGCCCGCCATGTTCAGATTGCTCCGCCGTATGGCATCGGTGACCATGTTAAACGTCAGACCGAATTTTCTGAGGCGCTCCTCGGATACTTCTACGCTGATTTCATAATCGCGAATACCGAAAATGCCCACCTGGGAGATTTCCGGGATTTGCTGAATCTCATCTTTGATCTCTTCAGCCCACTCTTTCAGACGACGCTCCGGCATATCGCCGGAGAGATAAACAAGGTCCACAATGTCTCTGAGCATCAATTCGGAGATAATCGGTTTTTCGGCATCGGTCGGAAAAGTGGAAATGGCGTCCACCTTGCTGCGCACCTTGTCTAACACTTCATTGACATCATAATCCTCTTGCACTTCAATCATGGCTGTACCGATATTCTCATCGGATTTGGTGGTGTACTGCTTAATTCCTTCGATACTTTCCAGGGCTTCCTCAATTTTACGACTGATACCCTCTTCGGTTTCTTCGGGATCGGCGCCGGGATAGGGCACTGAAATCGTAATCATGTCCAAAGAAAATTCCGGAAATGTTTCCCGAATCATAAAAACGCCGGCCAGTCCGCCGGCAAAAAAGATGATTATCAGCAGGATATTGGCAAACACCGTGTTGCGTGCAAATGCGGTCAGAATGCGTTTCATAATTTGGTACCTTCATTGCGAGTGGTGTGAACCACGAATGGACACCAATGAACACTAAAAAAAATATATCATTCGTGTTTATTAGTGGTTCATTTGCTCGATAATTGCAACCAAAGCGTTTTCGGAAGCCTTCATTTTGCCCGTGAGCGGTTTACACTTTTTCCCATTCATAAGCGGTGATATTTCTTTCCTCTTTGGAAAATTCTATGCCGATCAGCCAGATTTCTTTATCATCCGAATATTTTTCATAATACTTTTTCGCTTTTATTTGCTGCAACGCCGAATTTTTATCTTTCACCAATTCTGTGACCTTAAATTCAAATATGTAAATGACACCCTCGAATTTGAGAGTCATATCAATCCGACCGTGATTGGTTGTATCCTCAGGTGTTACATCAAGACCGAGAGATGTGAAATAGCAGTAAAAAATCGAAGCGTAGTAGCCTTCGTAGTCAGCTATATTGTTTTTACGATACCAATCGTGAGGGATAGATGCGAACAAGGCAATAAAAATTTCCTTGAATTTGTCAACATCTCCTTTTTGCAACACCCGATAAATTGAAATTTTATTTTTGTTCTTTTGAACAATGTTATGAACCAAGTCTGTAAGAATATAATCTGTAAGCGCCTTTTTAACTTCGAGATTGGGATATTTCAGCGTGTGTATGATTTCGACTCCCAATTGAAAAGTTTCAGAGATAGTCAGATAGCCAGCCTGAAATAAAAGGGTTTCAATCAGAATATTTTCAATATCAAACGCGCCGATAAGCTCTTCACCCGCCTCAGTCATCTCAATGTCAGGGATATAATATCTGTTTTTCCGCAGAAGTTTTATTAAAAACGACGGCGTTCCTGTTTCAAACCAGTAATTACGGAATATTTTACCTTTTGCAAAAAATAAAAGTATATCAAATGGGTTATATACATTTTCTCCGCACCATGCGTAACCGTTATACCATTTCTTGATTTCATTCAGATCGCAATCGCTCAGATATGCCTTAAACTCTCTTTCCAGATCAGCCTGAGTATAGCCGCATATTGTCGCATACCTGGAATCAAGCGTAATATCATCAAGATTATTTAATCCGCTGAAAATGGAAACCTTACTGAATTTGGACACACCGGTCAGAAAAACAAATTTAATGTATTCATCACAGCCCTTGATAACCGAGTAAAAATTTTTTAATCCCTCTCGCATTTCAACGGCTGTTTCCGTATCCGTGATATTGTCTAATATCGGTTTGTCGTATTCATCTATCAGGATGACGGCTTTTTGTTGATATTTATCACTGACCTTTTTTATAAGTTCCTTAAATTGCAAACTAATTTCATCATGATCGAATTTGATGCCAAAAAATTTGGCATTATCGTTCAGAATCGCTTTGATGGTAATATCAAGTTTTTCGCGGCTGGTCATCACACCGCTTGCAAAACTGATATTGATTACCGGATAGGATTGCTCCCAATCATATTTATCATAAATATACAGCCCTTTAAAAA
>JAOZRC010000249.1 GCA_029940345.1 Desulfobacterales bacterium | reverse complement strand
CTACGTGTAAGCTAACGCGGGACAGCTTCCCGCGCTACACCCTCACGCACGGTTGTTCATGTAGAGCTGAAGCCGTCCCGCTCAGTGGGGAACGGTTACGAAGCGAGAGCCAAGCTTTTTTAGTCCTGATTAATTTGCCCGTTATATTCTTTTCTATAAAAGACATCATACATAGAAGCATATTTTTCTTTCCCTAACAAAAAATGATCATCTTCCGGGTAATACTTGGCCAATTCAGGTTCTGCACCGGCAAATCGCTTAATCGATTCCAGGGAATCCCAAATTGTGACGAGAAGAAAATGAGCTTTTGTTTTTTCATTCTTGCGTTGAAAAGAAAGATTCAATAAGCCATCAACAGATGAATAATCCGGAGCGGCTTTCTCAATCATAAATTTTTCATAAGCGTCAGCTTTTTCAATGGCTACTTCGCCATGCCATAATCTCATAATTGTCATCAGTGCTTACTCCTTTTTGAATATAACATTGAACTTAGCGGGAGGCAAAGGTTGCAGAGCGTAGCGGTGCAACCTTTGACTATCCAACGGATGAGTTATCTATTCACCGTTGCTTAACTTGATACATAAGCAGGTAAACGCCCGGCGATTAGCGAACAAAGCGCAACCAGGCGGTGTCTTTAAACCACTTGTTGTAAATCTGCTCAAAACGACCGTTCTTTTTGATTTCCGCTAAAAAGTCGTTTGCAAATTTAAGTAAATCCGGATCGTTTTTACGAATGGCCCAGGCAATAGGCTCGGTGGTAAAAGGCGTATCCAGAAAAATCAGTTTGTCTTTAGGGTGCATGCTGTGAAAAATCGCATTAAAGGGAAGGTCATAGACAAACGCATCCGCCTTGCCGTTTAACACCAGCATGGCGCCTTCCTGTTCCGAGTCCGCCGTCTTGTAGGTGCAATGGGGAATCTTTTTTAATACGGCCTCCTCGCCGGTGGTGCCCGGTTTTGATACTACGATAAACTTGGGATCGTTCAAATCCTTGTACGACAGCACTTTCCCCTTATGTTCAGGATTCAGCAAAACGGTCTGCCCCACGGTCATAAACGGGTCGCAAAAATCCACTTTGAGCTTGCGCTCTTCGGTGACCGACATCCCGCCCAAAATAATATCGTATCTTCCCAGATGAAGCGCCGGAATGATACTTGGCCAGCGCGTATTCACAAAAACCGGTTTCACACCCAGTTTTTTGGCCATTTCAATGCCGATATCAATATCGAAACCGATCAAACTGATCTGCCGGCCTTTACGCCGAACATTGCCATAGCTGACATCCTTTTGACGCAAGCCGCTGCGTTTATCCAGCATTTCAAAAGGCCAGTACCCTGCTTCCAGACCGATACGCAATTCGCCTCTTTCTAAAACGCCCTCTAAGGTGGAATTTTCAGACAGTTGCATATCGGCACCCACAGCCAAAGAAACTGCGCCTGACAGGCTGATCATTAAGGCGCACAATCCGCTGATAAATGTTTTCAACATCTTAAAACCTCCTGTGTAAACGGTTAGGTTACTCTTTCTATGAAACGGATTCACTCGCTTGCACCGCTTTTTCATCATCAGGCCCTTGGGCGGTTTCTTCCTCAAGGGGATCAATGGTGATGCCGAACCATCCGAAAAGTAGCGAAACAATGGGAGATAACCAGCAGAAAAAATTGAACGGCAGATAGGCAATCGTCGCAACCCCCAATGTGGCCGCATTATAAGCTCCGCCGGTGTTCCAGGGAACCAGATTGGCGGTTACGGTGGCACTGTCCTCCACGGCCCGGGACAGGTTTTTGGGATGCAGGTTTTTATCTTTAAACGCCTGCGCGTACATCTTACCGGTCATTACGATGGACATATATTGATCGCAGAGAATCAGATTGGAGGCAATCGCTGTCAGAATCGTGGCTGTAAACAACGAACCTGTGGTTTTAGCCTTTTTAAGAATGGCGTTGACCACAACTCGCAACTGGTTCGTGCGTTCCATAATGCCGCCGAACATCATGGCGCATAAAACAATTGAGATGGTATATAGCATGGATTGGAAGCCGCCTTTGGTTAAAAGATTATCCACCGCTTCAACGCCGGTTTTGCTAACATAACCGCCCCAGGATGCGGACAGAATATCTCCGAAGCCGTTGCCTTGAAACAGAACGCCTAGAATCGCAGCGGTCAGAATGCCCATCGTGATACCGGGAAGAGCCGGTATTTTCTTAAACGCCAAACCCAACACCACAAACGCCGGCAGCAGGAGGATCGGGTTGACGACAAAATTGCTGTTAATGCCATCCATAATTTTAAATACGGCATCCGTGTTGCCTTCACCGCCGCCGTAAACAAAAGTCATAATAAATTCCAGGATCAGCGTCAGGCCGAAACTCACCCCGGTCGTATAGCTCATGTGTTTGATATGGGTGTAAAGGTCCGTGCCCACCATTGCCGGAGCCAGGTTGGTGGTGTCCGAAAGCGGCGACATTTTGTCACCGAAATAGGACCCGGAAAGCACCGCGCCGGCAACCACCGGCAACGGGAAGCCCAATCCGGAGCCAATACCGATCAAGGCGATGCCGATGGTGCCGGTGGTGCCCCAGGAAGTGCCGGTGGCCAGTGACGTGATCGCACAAATGACAACCGCAGCCGGCAGAAAAAAACTCGGATGCAGAATTTTTAACCCGTAATACAGGAGCGTCGGCACCACCCCGCTTAAAATCCACACACCGATCAATATTCCGATAATTGACAGAATCACAATCGCCTGAAGCGCGTTGGTAATGCCATTTAGCATGCCAAGTTCAATATCTTTCCATGCGTAGCCCGCTCTGAGGCCTATCAGCGCGGCGACCAAAACACCGATCAGAATAGGAACCTGGGCATCAGATTCATACTTGACAATTGCCAGGCTGATTGCTGTGATCAATCCCAAAATCGATATTAAGGCTTCCCACACATAAGGTTCCCGTTTTTCTCTTTTTTTTACCATAACCGAATTCCTCCATTCTTGTTTCTAATATTATGTTTCTATAATTAAACGGTTTTGACCAACATAACCGGAATCTTGGCATACTTGGCCACCTTGTCGGCCACCGAACCGATGACCATTTTGTGAAGCGGACTTCCGGTTCCCATGATAATCAAATCAATTTTTCCCGATTCAGCATAAGCTAAGATTTCTTTGTAATGGCTACCGAATATGACAGTTTCGCGGATTTTCTTAAAATTATCAAAAAATTCGTTTTTAAACTGTTCAAGCCGGTTTTCAGCAGCCGTGACAAGCTCTTTTTCAACGTTGCTGGCCAGTCTTTTAAAGTCTGTCATAGAAGGTTGGACGATATACGTATCGATAAGGCTGTTTAATGCGCGCGCCACATGTAACAGGTGAATCTCCGCATCATACTTCATTGCCATCGATGACACATAAGGCGCCACCCGTGGGGAAATTTCAGTCAAACTGACGGGAAATAAAATCTTGCGAAATTCTTGCATACACACCTCCTTTAAGCCGTGCTGGCTTGTTACGGTTATTGAACGAATTCAGATGCTATCTTTGCGATGACCTCTGATTTATATTTCATAATCACCCTCTGCTAGGCAGAGCAAGAATCTTGCCAACTGCATGGAAGAAATTGAAATGGCCAATTTTCTGTCTGATAAATATCGTAAAATCAAGTGTGACAAAGCATTTGACAGAAGAATGAATATTTTGCAAGGGAGCGCTCGCCCCAAAAAGTGTTACCCGGTTACATATATGGGTGTACCCAAAAGTGTAACCTATATATTGTGGTGCAAGTCATAAACAGCGTCTGTTGACAACAATGACTGACTCCGGTAATCAATTGTTTAAAGATTGCGGTGCTGTTTGCGTCAGTGACAGAGTGTTGCCGTAGAATTGACACCCGAAACCTGACACCTGACACCAAAATGCCAACCCGTCAAAAGGACAACCCATGGCGCTAATCAACGGAATTAAGGGATACAGACAACGGACAATCGCCAGAGATTTAATTATCTGGCTCACCATTGCCGTCACTTCCACCGTGCTCATTCATATTGCCATCTACTATTTTTATTCCACGATCGTTTCCCAACGGGAGCTGAATGCCAAGGCGGAATCAACGGCCGAAGAACTCAAGGCGGTTCTGGCGATTCCTTTATGGAATCTGAAAAAAAATGTGATCACACAAATTTCTGACGCCTATTTAAAATCCACCTATCTTGCCGGCATCCATATAGAAGATGACCATGGGCGCGTGATGTTCACAAAGATTCCCCCCCGGCTGGATAAAAAATTCAACCGGCATCTCATTATCAGGGAAAAGAAGATTTTTTGGAAAGGCGTGCAAGTGGGCGCGTTGAAACTGTGGATTACCCCCAGGGACACCTCCCGTGTGCAATCGGCCATGATTCGTGCGATGATGATTATCGGCCTAGCAGTGTTCATTATCGTCATCGCAGTCACCCATTTTATCATGAAATATTTGCTGAACAGACCCATGGAGCGGCTCATACAGGGCATCCGGGCCATTGCCGGGGGCGACTACCGCAGCCACATGCCGCCTGTACCCCAGCAGGGCGTCAATGCCATCATCAAAGAGTTCAACCTCATGGCGAGCCAGATCGCTTTGCGAAATGAACAGTTGAAAAAAGAGATCGTCGAACGCACCCGGGCCGAGGATGAAATGAAAAATCTTAATAAAACTCTAAAATTGCGTATCGGCCAATTGACCGAAGCGGAGCGGGCCTTGGCCGAAAGTGAAAAAAAATACCGGGGCATTTTTGAAAATGCATTGGAAGGTATTTTCCAATCGACTCCAGCCGGCCGATTCGTCGATGCGAACCCTTCCATGGCCGCTATCCTGGGATACGACTCTGACGCGGAATTGCTTAAAAGCGTCACCAATATTGAAAAGCAGCATTATACAGACCCTGGCCAGCGAAAAGAAATTTTACAACTCCTTAAACAGCACGGCTCGGTTTCAAATTATGAGTGCCGGTACTTTCGCAAGGATAAAAGCAAAATATGGGGTGTTTTACAAGTACGGGCTATTTATGGCGAGGATGGCGAGATAGAGCTTCTGGAAGGTATCTTGCATGATATTACGAAGCGCAAAGCCTTACAAGCGGAAGCGATGCGCAATGCACGCCTGGCATCTCTGGGAGAGCTGGCCGCGGGGGTGGCCCACGAGATCAACAACCCGATTAACGGGATTATCAACTATGCCCAGATATTGATAAACCGAAGCAGGAAACAGAAAGAGCCGGTGGAAATTCCCCTGCGCATCATTAAGGAGGGCGAGCGTATCGAACGCATCGTCCGGGGACTGCTCTCTTTTGGTCGTGAAGGCAGAAAAAATAAATATGCCGTCCGCATTCACGATCTTATTCTAGAGACATTGGATTTTATCACCATTCTTCTGAAAAAAGACCATATTCATATTGATATCAGCATTCCTGAGACCTTACCGGTCATTAAGGTAAATGCGGAACAGATTCAACAGGTCTTTCTCAATATCATCAGTAACGCCCGTTATGCGTTGAATCGGAAATACACTGCGCCGCACCCGGATAAAATCCTCACGATTGGGGCGGGCTTGATCGAAACCGAAGATGCTCAACATATTCGGGTCACATTTAAAGATAATGGCACGGGAATTGCTTCTGATGTGATAGACCGAATATGTGATCCTTTCTTTTCCACCAAGCCGCCCAATGAGGGCACAGGGCTGGGTTTAAGCATCAGCCACGGGATTATCAAAGACCATAACGGCAAGTTGTGGGCTGCCAGTGAACCCGGTGAATATACCAAAGTGATTGCAGAGCTACCGCTATGAAAGCAAGAATCCTTGTAATTGATGATGAAGAAAGCCTTCGTTTTACCTTTAACGAATTTTTATCCGAGGAGGGTTATACGGTGTTTTGCGCCGGAACCTATCATGATGCCGTAGAGATTATCAGGGCCGAAGACCTCGATCTGGTTTTTGCTGACATCATCCTGGGCGAACACACTGGGATAGATATTCTCAAAGAGATAAAAAAGCGGGGCCTGATCTGTCCGGTGATTATGATAACCGGCCAGCCGAATATCAATACGGCGGCGGATTCGGTGCGCCTGGGGGCTTTTGATTACCTTCCCAAGCCGATTCATCAGGAGACCCTGTTGCGTGTGGCCAAAATCGCATTGGCGCATAATGCGGTTGTGCAAGAAAAGGAAAATTACCGCAATCATCTTGAGGCTATCTTCAGAAGCGTCACCGATGCCATCATCACTGTGGACAATCAAAGGCGGGTGATCGCGGCCAACGCCGCTGCGCTGACTGTTTGTGGTCTGGCTCCCAAGGATATCTGCGGCAAACAGTTAGACGCCATTGAAAATTCTTGCCTTTACGATTGCCGAAAAATATTGGATATGACCCTCTCCGATAAAAAGATCGTTAAAGAATATCACATCGAGTGCGCCCTGCCGAACAAAGCGCGCCAGATGCTGGCGGTGAACAGCTCTCCTTTGACTGACCGAAGCGGCCGCTCTCAGGGCGCGATCCTTGTTATTCGCGATGTGACCCGGCTGACATTTATGGAAAGCGAACTGAAACAACGCCACAGTTTCCACAACATTATCGGCCAATCGAAAAAAATGCGGGAAATCTATCGGTTGATCGAAACCCTGGCCGATATCCAAACCACTGTCCTGATTACCGGGGAAAGCGGCACCGGCAAGGAACTCATTGCCAAAGCGCTGCATTATAGCGGGCCCCGCGCCACCAAACCGATGGTTACCGTGAATTGCGCCACACTGGTGGAAAATTTGCTCGAAAGCGAACTGTTCGGACATGTCAAAGGCGCGTTCACCGGTGCGGTGAGGGATAAAGCCGGACGCTTTCAGGATGCCGACAGCGGCAGCATTTTCCTTGATGAAATCGGTGAAATCTCCCCGCTCATTCAACTCAAACTCCTCAGAGTGCTTCAGGAAAAAGAATTTGAACGGGTCGGTGATGCTGCGCCAATAAAGGTCGATGTAAGAATAATCGCCGCCACCAACCGGCAGTTGCATGAAGATGTCAAAAAAAACAGTTTTCGGGAAGACCTTTATTACCGCCTGAAAGTGGTGGAGATCGAGCTGCCCCCCTTAATAGAAAGGCTTGAAGATATACCGCTTCTGGTGAAACACTTTTGCGAAATTTATAACAAGCGTTTTCAAAAAGAAATCCGGGGGGTGGCCGACGATGCGATGGAAGCATTCATGCGTTACGCTTGGCCCGGGAATGTCCGGGAATTAGAACACGTCATCGAAAGAGCCTTTGTATTTTGCCAGGGTAAGGCAATTAATATTGATCATATCCCTCCTGAAATCTTAGCGTTCCGCATTCCCAAGCGAATATCTCTGACCAGCGCCACAGCCGAATCAGAAAGAATCATGCGGATGCTGGAAAAAACAGACTGGAACCGAGCCAAAAGCGCCCGCTTGCTCGGCATCAGCCGCAAAACGCTTTATAAAAAAATACGTAAATACAACCTGACACGCGAAAACCATGGAAATTGAGGATTGTG
>JAOZRC010000248.1 GCA_029940345.1 Desulfobacterales bacterium | reverse complement strand
TGCCATTTTATTTAACCTCCTTTGCAGTTAACGCCGCTTCGGCCAGTTTACGGTTTGTCTCCCAGTTTATGGAAATGTGGTGGGTTCCGTTACACTCTGCCCACCCTACAAGATTTTGTAGCTGAACAGATCGAAAAAGTGTTAACTACTTTAGCTGTCTTATGAAGGATGCCCAATTTGTGCCATATTTTCCCCAAAACGGTTGTTTTGGTAGGGAGGCAATTTTTGTGCCAGAACAAACCAAAATCTGACAACTATATCGTGAAAAAAACGGTAAATTTAAAAAAGCGGAAGATTTAATGAATGTACCGGGAATCGGTGAAGCCACATTCAAAAAGAATAAGGATCGGATTGTTTTGAAATAAGCGGAAACATAAATGGCACCCAAACTGATAACGGGTTATGTGACAAAATCGCAATCAGATTGTGTCCTAAAAATCGGATCGTATCTAACTGATGGCAAATTGTCATCCTAGTGTCACTTTTCATAGCGACACTACAGTTTCCATTTGCGTCGCCTTATGTTGGCAGGCAACAAAAGCAAAGGAAACCCAAGTGTGTCAGGCAAATAAAAAAAAGCCGAAGAAAACGAGTTTCTTCGGCTGATAAAAAATAAAGGCGTTGTATTCCTGTCAGGGGGCTTTAACCACCCGTCCCGATTTAATACAATTGGTGCATGCGTTGATACGCTTTACGGTTCCGTTGGAAATGGCGCGCACTTTCTGCAGATTCGGATTAAAACGCCGTTTGGTCACCCTATGAGAGTGACTTACATTATTTCCGACCATTGGCTTTTTCCCACAAATATCACAAATTTTAGACATGATTGGTTCTCCTTTTTTGCCCCCCTCTGGTACCATACACTCTGATACCACACACTTGAAGAGGTCACCTGTTTTCGTATTATCGCACTTCAGATTGTTCTTTAATCGTGGCTTCACATAAAACAATATATTTTAGGGCTTCATTGTGAACCCCAACATCGGAATAGTTGGTAATAATTGATTTAAACCGATCCAAAGCCGCTTGATAATGTTTGGTTTTATAGTAATAAAGCCCCACATAAAGATCATGACCCGCCAAACTTTTGAGGCACTGTTTAATATTCTCTCGCGCTTTGATCGCATAAACACTGTCAGGAAACTGTTTTTTTAACCGGGTAAACGTCATAAGCGCTCTTTTAGCATTGTTCTGATCGCGGTCAACCGTTTCAATTTGTTCAAAATAGCAGTTTCCGATTTGGTAAACGATATAGGGGATGGCTTCATTGCGCGGGTGCAGGTTTTCAAATTCTTCATAAGCGATCACCGCCTCATCATATTGTTCTAATTTATAATGAGCGTCCGCGATTTTCAGCTCCGCCAGAATCGCATATTTACTGAAAGGATACCAATCTTTCAATTTTTCAAAGGATTCAAGCGCATCTTTATAATCGCCATCACGATAATCGCTGATTCCGTCGCTAACCAATTCCTGGGCGCTTTTTTCATCTTTGCTTTGAAACCAGGCGCATCCGGAAAAAAACATCACCAAAACAAGTCCGAACAGAAATTTGTTTTTCATTTATTCACATTTTCGATATAATGTTCGGCCTTGAAAGCGGCTATAGAGCCGTCACCCACAGCAGTTGCAATTTGGCGTAACGGTGTCATGCGGCCATCGCCTGCGGCAAAAACACCGGGTACAGACGTTTCCATATTCTGATCGGTTATGACAAATCCATAATCATCCAGTTTAATCGCGTCATCCAGAAAACCGGCGTTCGGCTTGATGCCCACCCAAATAAAACATCCGTCAACACCCAGTTTCTGAGTCTCACCGGTTTTGACATTTTCAACATTCACCGTATCCAAATTCATTAAGCCGCCGCTGACGCTTGTAACGATAGAATCCCATAAAATTTCGATCTTATCATTTTCAAAGGCACGTTCTTGCAAAATGCGGGTTGCCCTAAGTTCATCACGACGATGGATTAAAATAACTTTTTTGGCAAATTTGGTTAAAAAAACACTTTCCTGAACGGCTGTGTCTCCGCCGCCAACGGCCGCGACAATTTTATCTTTATAAAAAGGCCCATCGCAAGTGCCGCAGAAAGAGATCCCCCGACCGATTAACATATCTTCCCCGGGAACGCCAAGTTTTCGCGGAGATGCGCCGGTGGCAAGAATAATGGCGTGGGTGGTGATTGTTTTACCACTAAGCCGAACTGTTTTCACATCGGTTTTAAGATCAAGGGATTGCACTTCATCATACTCAATCTCAAGACCGAACCGTTGCGCCTGTTCACTCATTTTCATGGCTAAATCGGCACCGGACAGACCTTCGGGGAAACCCGGATAGTTTTCAATCCAGTCGGTCACCAACACTTGACCGCCCGGCGACATTCGTTCAATCAGAATGACATTAAGCCGGGCGCGAGCAGCATAAAGTCCGGCCGTCATACCCGCCGGACCGCCACCAATGATCACAAGATCATAATCGACATTTTGCATGATAACTCCTAAATGATAAAATCAGGATGCCTTATTTTTATAGGCATCCTTCAAAATAGTATCAAAGCAGTTTACATTTTTTCTATTTCGTCCCTACGGGACTTATCGTACTTGTAAGCCTTTTTTATAGATATTATGTCCCTGAAGGGACAAAGTGTAAACTGTCAAATGAAGGATGCCTTTTCTATAAGGCCTTTTTAATTGATTCTTCTATCCGTATTTTAGAAACAACACCGGTGATTTGTTCAACAGCCTCGCCATTTTTAAAAATCATCAGCGTGGGAATTGAGCGAATGCCATATTGGGTGGGGGTTGCGGGACTATCATCCACATTACACTTGGCAAATTTCATCTGGTCGCCATACGCTTCGGCCAATTGTTCAACAATGGGGCCGATTGCACGGCAGGGACCGCACCACGGCGCCCAGAAATCGACAAACACCGGTTTGTCGCCACTAAGTGCTTCAGCCTGGAAACTATCATCATCAATCTCTAAAATGTTTTCACTATCACTCATGATGTTCTCCACCTTTCTTTGATTTATCTTTGCACTCAATATAATGGTGTCACAATATAATGTCAAGCACCGGATTCCGGCAATACGGCTTTAGCCCCCAAGATCACGCTTCGATGCGCATTGCTACGACTGATTTGAATTAAAAATCATGGCAACGTTTTACTATGAACCCGGATGATTTCAATCAAAAGATGACATCCTGCGATCATATCGTCAAGCCCTACGGTTTCCCTGGTCGTGTGCATCTTGCGCATTCCGGTGCCGAGGACGCCCATGGCAAGTCCTTTTTGAAATAAAATATTGGCATCAGCACAACCGCCGGAGCTTTTTATCTCCAAAGAACGTCCCAAATTTTTGGCAGCATTCTGCGCAAGCATAACGATGGGATGATTATCTGGGATTTTTGTTCCGGGGAATTCATTTAAAATATCAACTGTCAGATAGGGAGGTTCAAATTCACCGGTTGGCTTTTTATCGGTTTTAACAGCGTCTTTAAACGCCAGAACCATGTTATCCGCGTATTGTTCCAATTTACTTGCATCATGGCTGCGAACTTCACCGGTGACTGTCACCAGATCCGGAACAATATTGGCAGCCAATCCGCCTTTGATAACGCCGATGTTGGCTGTTGTTTCATGATCAATACGTCCGATTTCCAGTGAGGCAATCGCTTTACTGGCCAGTGCGATGGCGTTGATCCCTTTTTCAGGCGCTGCGCCGGCATGGGCGGATTTGCCATGGATTTTAAAATCAAACCAACGCGCGGACGGTGCGCGGGTAATAATTCCATTAATATCTGTTGCATCCAGAGCATACCCCATAGTAGACTGAAGTGGGTTTAAATCAAGATGGAGAGCGCCTAGCAGACCGATCTCTTCACAAGTGGTGAAAACAAGCTCAAGCGGTCCGTGATGCAGATGGTTTTCTTTCAAAACGTTCATTGTCTCCAGAAGGATCGCAATAGCGCTTTTGTCATCCGCACCTAAAATCGTATCACCCGCGCTGGTGAATACGCCGTCTTCCAAAACCGCTTTGATTCCGCGACCGGGTTCAACCGTATCCATATGGGCATTCAGCAGAAGCGGGGCGGCGTTGCTGTTATGACCTTCAAAAAAGGCTGTCAGGTTGCCTGTGTCACTACCGGTTTGTGATGCGGAGTCATCAATAACCGTTTTAGCGCCTAATAAATCAAGTCTTTGCCTGATTTCGGAGCAAATTGCGCTTTCAGCCCTGGAAATACTATCTATCTCGGCCAAACATTTAAAAGTGTCAGCCAGCCTGTCTCGGTTTACTTTCATTTTTTATCGCTCTTCCTCAAAATAGATTGACAATAAGTGATGCCCTGGTGTAATAACGCACCGACAGTAACTATGGAAGTGCGCAGCTTACTGGTGAGGCTCCCGGACTTCAAATCCGGTGTGAGGCGCTAGAACCGTCTCGGGTGGGTTCGATTCCCATGCACTTCCGCCAACTTGCCTTATCATTCCCGAAAAATTTCCAAATTCCCACGGAATTGTAAAATGAATCCAGTTTGACCGAATTTCGGAAAATTGTCAACATTGTTTTGTTTGGCTATTCTGAATAATGAACTGAATCAAACACAACAGTAAGGAGAGAACCCGATGCCCAGAACAAAGCAATCACGCGGCGAATGTAAATTTTGTGGCCGTGAAATGACTAAGGGCGGCCTGACACGGCATTTTCCCAAATGTACAAAGTACCAAAAAACGATTGAGGAAGCGAACAAGAAAGCGGGTAAAAAGCATAAAATTTATCATTTGCTAATATCGGATACCTGGCAGAAAGATTTCTGGCTACATTTGGAAATGACAGGTTCGGCGGAACTGGAAGATTTGGATAATTACCTACGAGCTATCTGGTTGGAGTGTTGCGGCCATTTGAGCCAATTTTCCATCGGCGGGTGGCGAGGAGATGAAATCCCGATGGATACACCGGTGAACCGGGTTTTCGACAAAGGAATCGAACTTATCCATATTTATGATTTCGGAACGTCTTCTGAAACCTTAACCAAGGTAATCGGAGAACGCCAGGGTAAACCGCTTACCAAACAACCGATTTTTCTCATGGCCCGTAACCAACTCCCTGAAGTTGCTTGCATGGAATGTGATCAAAACGCCTCGTGGTTATGCATGGAGTGTGTGTCTGAACATGACAAGCCCGGTTTGTTATGTGACCGGCATGTTAAGAAGCATCCGCACGATGACTATGGCGAACCCGTGCCATTATACAATTCTCCCCGGGTTGGGATGTGTGGTTATGACGGCCCCGCAGAGCCGCCTTATTAATCCATAAACGTTCGGATAATTCTTCAGCGCGTTTCATCGGGCAGACTGAGATGATAACCGCCCTTCATGCCGCGCAGGTCATATATGGCCATATCTTCCTCCACGCCTTTAAAATTCAGGTAACGGCGGTCGCGGGTGACGGCAATCTCCTTTATATAATCAAATGCCGATTGGGTGATCAGAACCTGGCCGCCCGCAGCCACGCCTTGCACACGCGACGCTACATTGATGGCATGTCCGACCACGCCGTATTTAGCCCGTTGCAGACTTCCGATATTACCGACAATCACCTCGCCGGTGTTGATGCCGATACCCATGGCCAGGGGCGGCAGATCAAGGCTTGCATTCTCCCGGTTGATTTCCGCCATGGCCATCTGCATGGCAAGGGCGCAAGCCGCGGCGCGCGCCACATTATCGTCGTGGTTGACCGGCGCGCCGAAAAACACCAGGATCGCATCGCCGATAAATTCGTTCACCGTGCCTTTGTAAATGTTGATCACCGAAACCATGCGGCCCAGGTAACGGTTGAGCATCGACATGACCTGATCCGGGGCGAGCTGTTCGCATAAAGGCGTAAACCCACGCAGATCACTGAACAGGATGGTCACTTCCCTTTTTTCACCGCCCAGTTTGAGCCCGTCCGGATTTTCCAGCAGTTCTTCGACCACTTCGCGGGTGACATAGCGGCCAAAGGTGTCCTTGATAAAATCGCGCTGCCGCAGTCCGTCCATCATAAGATTGAAAGCCCTGGTCAACTGCCCGACTTCATCACCGCTTTTAATCTCAAGGGGTTGCTGGTAAGCGTCCTGCTCGGTGACGCGCAAGGCGGAGTTTTTAAGATTGATAATCGGAACAGATATCTTGCGGTTCATGATCAGCAGCAAGATCAGCAGGATAATAATCAACGGTAAGGTCACCCCGGCAATTTTAAACGCCAGTTGAAACAGCGGTTCAAGCACTTGCTTTGCCGGAGCGATCACAACCACGCAAACATCCATGACATCCATGCGGGAAAATCCGATATACCATAGATTCCTTTCATGTTTTTTGATCCATTGATTCGCCTCTATGGCCGGGTTTTTGATGGCGGCGACAATCTCCTGGTTAAGCAGTTTCTGATCATAGCCAATCTCGTGGCCAATGACGGCTGGATCGCGATCCAGCAGGATGACGGCATCAGAGTTTACCAGCATGATCTGGCTTTCAGGCAGATGTTCGGCCTTTCCGGTTAGATATTGCGAGGATCGGGCTACGTCCAGGTCCATGGCCAGCACGCCCATGAGCCGGTTGTTATCATCCAGGATTTTACGATAAAGCGTGATGGTCGGATGATTCGTGGAAGCGTCGAGATAAGGCGCGGTCAAACCGTCTGGTCTGCCGGAAGGCAGATTTAGGGCGTCGGTGTACCAGGGCCGCCAGCGCGGATCATACCCGGCAGGCAGCTTGGCAGTCTTGGAGCGCACCATCCGGCCATCGGCAAAACCCGCGTAGACAGAGGTGACCGCTTCACCCATGGTGTGATGAATCTTGACAAAAGTCAGACGTAGCGCCGCTACATTACCCGGCTGGAACGATTGTGACAAATCAATCACATTGAGGACAGCTTTGAGTTTGACAATGGTCGTGGAAATTTCAGCCTCAATGGCCCGTAAATAATTGAAACCGCTTTGCCGCATCTGGGCGTACAGCAGGTGCTGTGCGGTGAGATAGCTCAACACCGACAACCCGATCAATCCGACAGACACAGGCAAAATAATAAAGGCGATAAATTTGGTGCGCAGTGATTGAAAAACGAACATAATGCTCTCATTGTTATTTCTTGGGAACCGAAACCCAAGGGTTATGGCCTGGCCGCCGGAACTGGCGATAACCGTTGCGGACCCGTTTAATGTATAAATTTGACCCCGTTAATTCTGTTCCTATAATACTGATTGACATTAAATTCAAGGTAAGGAACGCGAATTAAATAAAAGAATTATTTACTTCATAAATATTATCGATCCCGATCACGGCGACTGATACGACTCAGCCTATATCTGCCCAGAGTTGTTCAATGCTAAAAGGGTGCATTCCCAAAATGGCAGAAATCAGATGATTTCGAAGGTGACAATATTGATTCGATTAAAAATATCAGTCAGTTATAACAGTCAATGATGATTAATGAAAAAAGCCCTGAAAGGGCGAACTTTTAAAGTCCAGGGCATCGCCCTGGGACCGT
>JAOZRC010000942.1:402-2045 GCA_029940345.1 Desulfobacterales bacterium | reverse complement strand
GAACCTACTATGCACCACGCGGCAGCCAGTGGATTGTTGTCAACGCTCCGTAACAATAGCCATTGATTCCACAGTAAGTCATTAAATTTAAAATGTTTTGGCATGACTTATTTGGCAGATAAAAAAATAGGAACTGCTGAATTATGAAAAATAAATTATGTATGATTATCAGCGTCATACTTATGATGGGAAGCATTGCCGCATCGCCTGGCTGGGTCAGCAGTCCGGCCATTCAAATAACTGATAAAGCCGCATTTAATGTCCGACTCGAACCACTTACAAAAGATAAAAACTATTTTATCGCGTTTCGTCTTACGATTCTCAACAAAACTTCCAAACCCCTGACCATTGATTGGAACAAAACACGTTACCTTTTGAATGGTAAGAATAACGGCGGCTTTGTGTTTAAAGGCATCGACACAAAACTTATGAAAAAAGCGGCGCTTCCCTTTGAAATCATTCCCGCCGGTCAAACTCTGAACAAAGAGATCATGCCATACAAACTGTTGGCGCGCGGACCGTTCAGAGATAAAACGTCAGATGTCGGTTGGCATGGCATCACTCCCGGTATCATACCAGCAGGACAAAACGGCGTCAGCCTTGTGATTCGAAGCGGTGATCAGGCTGTGCGGTTTAAAATCAATGTTACTATTCAAAAAAAGGAGTGAGTCCTGATGATGGACCAAACGATTAAAGATTTCCTGGAAACACGCGAGTTCATAGCCCTTTATGGCCGCCAGACGATTCAAGCGCTGCTGATTCTGATTATCGGGTTGATTGCCATTCCTTACATTAAAAAAGGCATTAAATATGTTTTGGCCCGTTTTGGCCTCAAGCAGCGTATATGCGGAACTATCGCCAATGTTCTCGGAATTTTGTTACTTCTGTTTACGATTCTGATTGCTACGAAGCAGGCCGGGATGGATAGCGCTAATGTGACGATGGTTTTGAAAGGGGCTGCGTTAGTGGCAATCGCGGGCATCTTCATTTTTCGTCCGTATCTTCCCACGCTGCCTTTTAATGTGGGGAATGTGGTTAAAACAGGGGATTTGCTGGGGAAAGTGGAAGCCACCACCGTGTTGAACACCCGCGTTTGTGCCGAACCGCTTGATTCTGAACGATTACCTGATAAACTACCATTATACATCCACCCGGCGTGTCAAGGTCGATGTCAGTATCAGGTACGATCAGAACCTTATGAAAGCCAAACAAGTCTTAGAGGCTGTTATGATCAAAGATCCGCGGGTCAAAGTCGCACCCCGCCCCGCTGTCTATGTGATGAATCTCAAAAATGGCTGCATTGAATTGGGCGGCCGGTGTTGGGTGGCCAACCCCAAGTATTGGCTATGTAAATGTGAGCTATTGGAAAAAACCAAGCTGGTGTTTGACAATGAAGGCATTATTTTTGCCCGTCCCCAATTGGATGTTTATAAACATGATGAACCGGATGCCTTGGATGACACTCAAGAGGGGCAGATGCTTTCGGAAACAAATGAAATTTTCATATCGTAATACCTGCATACGAATACATCAAATGAGGACAGCGAAAAATGAATGTAAAAGAACTGCTGAAAACGATTGATAAAGGCTGGGTGCAAAAACCCAAAGGCTTCCGGGTTTGTTGTCAGAAACGAATGAATGAC
>JAOZRC010000942.1:0-392 GCA_029940345.1 Desulfobacterales bacterium | reverse complement strand
ATACGCCCGATAAAAACCTAAGTCCCTTTGATTCGGATGTAACTGCCTGGCGGTCAGCCTGGAAGCTTAATCAGGCGACTCAAACGGATTGTGCGCAGATTGGTGAGAACGAACTTTTCAATATCTATGTGATTGATGATAAGGGTGAACGGGTCAAATATTACGCTACGGGTCAGTTTCAAGTGTATAATCCGTATAACCCTGATGTTAACGCTTAAATTATTTTTCCCTTTTCGCAGGGTGGGCGCAGCGTAGCGAAACCCACCGTTTTATAGGGATTTGGTGGGTTTTGCTACGCTACACCCACCCTGTTATGAAAATTTGTTCATATTTTGAAAATTAAAATAAAACAATTTTGGCATCCTTCATTTGTCGGTTTACACATTTTTAAA
>JAOZRC010000941.1 GCA_029940345.1 Desulfobacterales bacterium | reverse complement strand
TTGGTATCGCGTTCTTCTATTTGGCGGATAACCGCGTGCGTGGCTTGCGGACTGGTCTTTTCCACGGCATTCTGCAAAAGTTCGATTTGCTCCGGTGGCAAGACCCGCAATGTAGCTGTTCACATCCCCTTTGGTACCCATGACCGTTTCCTGCACAAAACCGCGTCTGTTCAAGCGACAGAGCGTTGCACTACGTTCACACGCCGGAGCATGGGAATGATGAGGTCGGGTGGGGCGTGAACGGTTACGACTCATATTCTACAGCCGCTTTCATCTCCCATCCGCAAAAAATCAGGGCCAAACATTTAAGGGACGTTCCCTGGCCTGGTTTTATGATGCGCTCGTCAGCGGAATACTTTTTTAACTGGTTTTCAGCATCGTCAAGCAGGGCCTTTCGTTTGTCTTCCGAAAAGTCTGCACGCGCCAGGTATTTCAGTTCGATCAGATAGCTATGGCACACGTCTGGATATTTCGCTGCAAACGGTTCCATGTATATGTCCGCAAAGCCTTTCCCCATTTCCTCTTCCGTGCGGGTGAGGTAATAGTCCGTCACGTTCAGATAGGCTAACAAAAAGGTTTGGATGACCTTCTCGCCGGTCAGATAATCGCGGATCGAGGTCTGTTTTTTCACTTCATCGGCCAGGAATTGAAAAACCGGTTTCCACTCGCCATTGTAAGCCATGTCGCGAATCAGATTGGCAAAGTGCCAGAGATCGACACTGAATACATTCACATCTTCGTAGCCTTCGCGCAGATAACCATACATGAGCAGTTTGACGGTTCGATTGGGTATTTGCAGTTCACCGCTCTTCGTATAGCTTAACAAGCCGAAGTAGAACAGCAGCGAGATAAAATTCGAAGGCTTCATCAAGCGCTCCACGGGAAAACTCTCGGCTATTTGAACCGCACTTGTCCCTTGGGTCTTAATAATCTTGGAAAGATAGCTGAAATTGCCGTTCAAGCGATTATCTAAGACGATAAGATGGCGCAGTTTGCCGTAATCAATCCTGACATTCTGATCGATCATATTTCTGGGGTATTTGCCTGACTCTAAAAAATTTATCACAAAATAGAGCGCCATATCGGTATTAAAAAGGGTTTCATCGGTATCTGTAGCAAAGCGATAATGATTATACCACTCTTTCATAACTTTTAATGTGTTTCCCGGTTCCGGCATCCTTTCGCCGTTATCATCGTAATATTTAAGGATACTGATGATATCTTGTTCGGTAAAACCTAACAACTTATTAAAGGCCGGATTCAGACTGATATTGCGCCCGATGTTAAACCCGCTGGTGACATCATCCATCGTCACTGGCGATACGCCGGTGATAAACATGCGGCTGATGCCGGAGTCAGATTGGTCAACTGCCCCTTTCAACACATTAAAAAAATGGCGCAGAAATCCGGCTCCGTGAGTTACTTCATGATATTTTTTTTGACCCGCGGTGGTCAGTATCGTATTGGTGAAATTATCATATTCATCAATGAGAACATACGCTTTAAGACCTTTAAAACCGATATAATTCAACAAAAATTCAAGTTTTTCATGAGCATGTTGATGACTTTCCATCATCTTGAAATATTTTTCATCTAAAAAGCTTTTGTATTTTTCACCAAAAAAGAAAAAACAGTTATTCGCATGTGCATGAAACGATGCTTCAACTTTTTCAGGATCGGGGCTGACCTGCGAGAAGTTAAATTTCAGAATGAGATGCGCATTTTTCTCCGGCGTCGGACAGTCAGCAATATAAGTCCCTTGGAAGAGGAAGTTAAATTCCTCTTTGCGGACAATATCGTAATAGCATTCCAGCATTGTCAGTAACGAGGATTTCCCAAAGCGCCGCGGGCGAATCAGAAACAGGAATGTTCCGGTGCCTTCCAACAGGGGAATAAAGCGGCTTTTATCCACATAGTAATAATTTTCCTGCTTAATCGTCTTGTAGCTTGAGATGCCATAGGGTATTTTTTTTTTGTTCATGTCATGCTCTCCTTCTTCTTTTTATCTGTGTGATTCGTGGTCAGTTAGCGGTGGTTGGGTTGAGGT
>JAOZRC010000247.1 GCA_029940345.1 Desulfobacterales bacterium | reverse complement strand
AAATGGGTCTGCCAGAAGCCGTAAATCTTGCCGTTTTCGATTTCATAGCGGATGATTCTGTCAATTGAGTCTTTGCCATCAAATTTTTTGCCCTCACACTTCGACATCGCCAGGCAGTACAGATAGTAGGGATGACCGCCTGTCTGGGCGCTGGCATAAAGAGCGTTTTCAGAAGTGGCAGTCGTGTCAGGCAAATAGATACGAAGCAATTGATGTAATAAAGCGGCGCCGTCAGGGACTGACAGGGGTTTCAAATAGATGAAGTCAAAACGTCCCCCTAACGGTCCGCCCATCACTGTTCTGAAAATCAGCGTCACGGCCGAACCGGATACCAGCATCGGTGCTTTGCGGCTCTGGGACATCCGGTCATAAGTTGCCGTAAGATCAGTTGCCGCCTGATCATTCAGAAGCCCCTCTGCATCCATTTTCATAAAGAACTCTTGCGAGCAATCGTAAACATAGAATTTCATATCCTGGAACTCATCAATGATCACGGCCACACGGGTTCCGGAATAGGAGGCTAACCTCTCAGGAAGCGTTATAAAAGCCTCCCAATGATTTCGGGCATCTTCATAACCGCCTTGCTCATAACGTCTGAGAAATGCTTGAATCCTTTCTTTGGCAAGCTGTACAGCTTTATGTTCAGAATAAAATTCCAGACTGTCTTCCAACTTAAAAGATTCATCAAGAAACAGAGCAGGGTCCTGTTGACAATACGCGATATATTGACGAAAAAAAGTGGTGGCATATTCCAGAAGAAATTTTCGCAAAGTTTTTTTTTCCCGCTTCATGCGAAAATAAAAGGGCGCGACGCGGTAATCCGGTTTAAAAAACACCGTGTTCACTAACCGGTCCAACAGAACGGTTTTGCCCATGCGGCGGGGCGCAATAAGAGCGGTGCTCCACGATCCCATCCTCTGAATATTTTTCACCCAGGCATCCAGTTCCCGCAGGATTTCCACCCGGTCCGTAAATTCCTCAGACGAAACCATCTCTTCCACAGGTAGGATTTTTTCATCATGCATGATTATATCTCGTTCCTGATTTTTATCCGTTCATTGTCGAGGCAAGCCAGGCCTGCATATCGAAAAGAGCAGTTGCTCCAGGATGCGTTTATCACTATGACCGGACGACTTTAGCTGCAGATCAGCCTGGCTTAACGCATCTATCGTATCAATCAGTTCATCTTTCGTGAAATTTTCGGCTTTGATAAATAATTGATAAACAGGATAAGGATTCTTAGGGTTTGGAGCAATCTGGAAATCAGCGCCCGGTTTTTGCGTTTTGCGTTTGTTTTTCTTTTTTTTCTTTGCTACTACCTGAGGCGCATTTTGCTGGTCAGGAGTCAGGCAGACTTCCCATTGCTTGATCTGTGCAACAATTTCTTTATCATACGCCTGCACTGCCGGCATCACTTGGTTTTTAAACATATCAAACGTCGCGCCGCCTTTCCATGTCTGATTATATGAACTTTCGGTGAATCCTTTGACTAGCAGCAGTTTTCTGAACTGGTTGACGATGGCGGTCAGTATTTGCAGCGGATGTAAACCGTCGTCTGACAGTGATTTGATTAAGAAAAGTGATTCAGCCAGGTTGCGGCGGCCAACCGCATCGGTTATAGCAAAAATCGGGTCGCTTTTAGTTCGTTTGGCAACGGCCTGTACATCTGCGGCGGTAATACGCTTGCGGTCGCCAATAAAATGAACTAATTTATCCAAATGGCCTGTAAACGTGCGCAAATCAAAACCGGTCATGTCATAGAGGGCTTTGAATGCGGGCATATCCATATTTTTCCCGGATTGATTCAATCGCGCCTGCATTCTTTCCCTGAGAATGGTCTCCTGTTCTTTGCGGTCGGCCCAGCGTACACCTTTGGGCGCTGAACAATCGATAATAATGCCTCGTTTGTTAATCGCTTTAAAAAGGCTGCGCCGTTTATCCACAATATCCGCTGTGATAATCAGGTGGTTTTGCGAAGGGAACCCTTTTTCAATTGCACGTTGCAGGCTATCCGCCCTGTTTTGAATTTTAGGAATCGCAACTTCATTATCATGGCAATAATCAAGGATTTCATCAATCCAGGCGTCATTGTTTAAAACTTCCAAATCCGTCTTTAGTGTTTGGTTGCGGTTTTGTTTTTGAACGTCATCAAAAGTGAACTTGAAATTTCCAAGCAAGGCGACAAAATATTGGGATGCTTTTTTTAAATTATCATTATCAAAAGCATCTTTGGCTTTAACCAAAAAAGTTTCCTGATTTTGGGTTGAAAAAAATATATTTGAATCATTGATCACCACAATTTTGTCGCCGGCTAAAAGCGAGTACGTGTTAATCTGTTCAACCACTAAAGGAATATTTTCATTATCACCATCAACCGTTTCGCAATTCATCCGGTCCAGAGCGCCTGGCAGCATTTTAGCCAACAGTGCTTCCAGGGCCTTTTGACGCAAAAATTCTTCTCCGAAAATCAGATGCACGGGCTCAAAGCGCTTGCGTTGCGGATCGTCGATATATTGTGATAACGTTTTAAATGTAATTGAAGGCATGGGTTGAAGTTACAGTTTAGAGTTTGAAGTTACAAGTTAATTGATAACATGCTGAATGATTTCAATTGGAACTCTTTTTAGAAAATATAAGCATGACGATTGCCGTTATAGCCAGAAACAGGCCGATAGTTTGGGATACGGATAACACCCCGAAAACGGTCGCACCCCTGAAATCACCGCGCAATTGTTCGATCAATGAACGCAGGGTTCCATAGAGAAGGATATAAATCCAAAATATTTGGCCGTCAAAGGTCTTACGACGACGCCAAAACCATAGAATGCTGAAAATCATAAAATTACTCATGGATGAATAGAGTTGGGTGGGGTGCAAAAGAACACCGAGCGGCGCCAGACTGTCTGGATGGTTGAATGACACCGCCCAGGGCAGATCGCATTGTTTGCCATAGCAACATCCGGCAAAAAAACATCCTATCCGGCCAAAAAAATGGCCTAACGCCAGCGACGGCGCTAATAAATCGCATGTCAGCCATATTGGCAGGGAATATTTTTTCATAAAAATCAGCGCCGTTGCCAGCGCGGCAATAAATCCGCCAAAGAAAACCAGGCCACCGTTCCAAATTTTAAATATTTCAAGCGGGTTTTTAAAAAAGGCTTCGGGCGCTGTGAAAACATAAAATAATCGTGAACCGACAATGGCGGCGATCAGAAGATAAAAGGTCAGATCCGTTATTTTTTCCGGATTCAGGCCAACTCTGAGCGCCTCACGACGAGCCAGCAGCATTCCGGCCAAAAAGCCGATCGCAATAAAAAGGCCATAGGTGTGGATAGAAAACATTCCGAGATTGATTAAAGTGGGATACATCTGTTATCTTTCTTTGTTTAATTTTACATTACCATTAAATTATTGAACGCAATATAGCAAATATTGTGAAGATAGGAAATTAAAATATTTGATGAACGACACTTTATCATATCAACCGGCTACCGGTGTGATTCTGGCGGCAGGTCGCTCCGCAAGATTCGGAACCCCCAAACAGCTTTTGAAATTAAATAACAGGCCGATGGTCGAGTGGGTTATAGACAATGCGCTGAAGTCATGCTTGCAGCATATTGTTGTGGTGTTGGGATGTCAATATCAAAGTGTATTGAATCGTCTTGGTGATAAGACGCATCACCCGCGGCTGAAAATCGTGGTGAATCACTCTTTCAGGGAAGGACTCAGCAGTTCTTTGCACTGCGGTTTGAACGCTGTTCATCGCCAATCCGAGGCCGTGATGTTTTTACTGGCAGATCAACCCTTGGCAGACGCCGAATTGATCAATCTGCTTTTAGATAAATTTCAAGCATCCGACAAAGGAATATGTGTTCCGGTTTATCAGGGGAAACGCGGTAACCCGACGATTTTTAGAAAACGCTATTATGACAAGTTGATGATGATTAAAGGTGATCTGGGCGGGCGGGGTCTGATTAAAGCGCATAGCGAAGATGTATTGGAAGTTTGGATCTGCACCCCTGCTTATCTTTGGGATATTGACACAATCGGCGATGCAGCAAAAATACAGCGTTTCATCAGATTGCCAGGGGATGTTTTAATGGCCTGATTACATCATGAATTTCAGGTCGGATGAAATGATACATAACCAATACTTATATATTATATTATAATTATTAGTTTGACTCATAGTTATTGGTTCAAATATAAACTTAATCCAAAAAGCCAAGGGTATCAGCACAAGTTACCTGCTGCTTTTTATTACGTTTTATCAGACCAGAACGAATTCAGGAAAAGAAAGTAAAGGAAAAAATATTAATGATCAACGAAAATAACGGGGGAACCAGAATGGACAGAGAGCCAACCTTATCCAGGAAGACGTCAATTTCCTATAAAACTGAAGAACAAACAGTGATGCGTGGTTACAATTTAAGCGATTTGGCCGAAGAAGGCTATTCGTTTTACGATGCCATGTTTGTACTTTTCCAGAGCCGTATTCCTACGGAAAAGGAAGAAAAAATGCTGAAGTATGAAATGGGTGTATTTCTTGAGCATTCCATGTCTCCGTCGGCAGTGGGTGCGATTGGTGTCAGTGCCGGCCGACCGAATCTTCCGGTTTGTGTCGCAGCCGCTGTTTCCACTTTCGGAGGCGTTCATGGCCCGGGCGCGGCACATGGATACATGTTGAATAAATACCTGGAACGGGGTGTGAAAGAAGGCAAAACAGTTGATGAAATCGCCAAGACCCTGGTGGATGAATATATGGATGCCGGCAAACCGGTCATGGGCATGGGGCAGCCCCAGCATATCGACAGCGATCCCAGGGCGGAACCGATTCATCTTAAACAGGAAGAACTGGAGCTCCAAGGCGTGTATCTTGAATTTCAAAGGGCTTTGGAAAAATATTTCCATGCTAGGCGCGAGGCCGACGGCCGCTCCTATGTGGGTGTCAATGTTGTGGGTTCCGGGAATACGGCATTGATGGAGATCGGGTTTTCACCCAACGCCGGCTGGTGTATCGGCAGTGTTGCCCGTGGATTCAGTTGTGCGGCCCACGCCTTGTACAATATGAAAAAAGGCCGTGCATGGGGGGCTTCCCGCAATGAACCCATGGTTCAGATGATTGATTTGTCCATGATTAAATATGTCGGGCCTGAAGACAGGATCGTGCCCAAACAGGCCGAAAGGCAGGAATACGCCAGGAAACAGAAAGAAGAAGGAGAATATAAACAATGGGTTATTTAGATCAGGAAAAAACCGATGCGCTCAATAACTTAAAGAAAGAACGCGGAATCGGTAATTTGGGTAGTGAGAAAAACCCTTTTGATTATTATGCCAGGGAATACGGTACCATGCCCAAGGACACCAAACGCGCGCCTTTCCAATGGGTTTCCGAAGTGTCCTATAAAAATGTCCACCGGATCGTGGCCAGGGGGTATGACACCACGGAGCTGATGGAGGAAGGGTATGGCGTTATCGAGGTTCTGTTTGTGGATTACCAGGCCCGCATACCCACCATTGAAGAAGAGAAAATGCTCAACTATGTCATGATCATGATGCTTGAGGACGGACTTTCGGCACCGGCGGCCATCTCAAGAATTGTGGCCAAATCCAAGACGTTTCTGACCCAGGCTTGTGGCGCATCCATCATGGCATTTGGCCACGCCTATGGTGCCTATTCAAGCTTTGGGAACCGGCTTGAGACCTATATAAAAAGGGCTGAACAGGAAAATTTCACACTTGGTAAGGCCGCCGAACTGCTTGTCCGGGAAAACGGTATTGACGAAGCATTGGGTGTTTCCAGCCTTATGCTGAATGATCCGGCGGCAAAACGGATGATTGCCCGGGCCGAAAAATTAGAGGTGGCCGGAGTAAATATCAAATTTATGAAAGAAGTGGTAAAGGCGGCCCAGGCGGTCAGTTCCGACCCTGTGGATATAGACATGCTCGGGGCAACCGGCGCTGTAATGCAGGATCTCGGATTCACCCCTGAGGCCACCTGGGCAATTCTTGCAATCACCCGTTCATTCGGTGCGGGGGCCCATTATATTGAAGAGGTGGAAAGAGGTGAACTGTCAAAATTGGGACAGCAATTATCTCCCAAAACGGATTATGACGGACCTCCCGACCGATCTGTTCCGCCTCTTAAAGACAGGGAAAAACATGCTCAGTCCGCTGTCTGTAAGACTCCTGATGAATGGAAACAGCGGTTTGAGAAAATGAAGGGGGTTATGGGCAGCGGTTTCAGTATTGTTGAAGAAATTAAGGATCCCAGCAAGAAATCCGGAATCAAAAAGGTAGGAAAATTATAATATTTTTATCATTTATATAAGGGAGAAGCTATGATGGAGGTTGTCAAACCTGTTAAAAGAAATGTCCTTCTCAATCCGGGGCCTGCCACAACCAGTGACGCGGTTAAATATGCCCAGGTCATACCAGACATTTGCCCGCGGGAGCAGGAATTCGTAGATATCATGACCGGTGTTCGCGCGGATCTGGTCAAAGTGGTTCATGGAGATCCTGAAAAATATACGGCGGTTATTTTTACCGGTTCAGGAACCATTGTTCAGGATGTCCTGGTCAATTCCCTGGTTCCCGAAGGCAAAAAAATGTGTGTTGTCAACAATGGCGCCTATGCAGCAAGAATGGTTGAAATCGCAGGCTATTACAATATTGATTGCGTCGATATTCAATCTTCTGCAACCGGGCTGCCGGACCTGGATGCGGTTAAAAAGACCATTGAAAAGGATAAAGATATTGCCGTGGTTGCGGCTGTACACCATGAGACCGGCACCGGTGTTTTAAATCCTGTCAGGGAAATCGGTCAGATCGCCCATGACAACGATTGCATTTTTATTGTGGATACGATTTCCACTTATGGCTTAAGACCCATTGACATTGAAAAGGAAAATATAGATTTTGTGATGTCTTCGGCGCAAAAAGGTCTCGCCGGGATGACCGGCGCTTCCTGGACCGTGGGAAACATCAAGGCCATTGAAGCGTCTGAGAATTATCCTGCAAGATCATATTACTGCAATCTTTTCATGCAGTATGACTTTTTTAACAGGGCAGGGGAAATGCATTTTACGCCGCCGGTTCAGACGATTTATGCCCTTGCACAGGCCCTTAAGGAATATTTTGAAGAAGGCGAGCAAAACCGCTGGGAGCGTCTTCAGAAATGCTGGAAGGCGATTCACCGGGGCCTGGAAGAGATCGGGCTGAATTCAGTGATTGATAAGGATATCCAGGGGAAACTTGTGGTAACGGTTGAGGCTCCGGATGATGGTAACTTCAATTTTGCCACACTCCACGATTACTGCTATGAACGCGGGTTTACAATCTACCCGGGGAAAATGTTCGGCCTTAAAACATTCAGGCTGTGCAACCTGGGGTTGATTACCCATCGCGACATTGAAGATTTCTTTGTGACGGCCAAGGAAGCATTCATAAAAATGGGGTATTCGTTACCACTTAAATAATTAGGGAATTCCAAACAAATAAACTACCCGCTATGCGTAATGTTGTCGGGTGGGTGGAGTGTAACGGAACCCACCATTTACGCAAATGCGGTGGGT
>JAOZRC010000246.1 GCA_029940345.1 Desulfobacterales bacterium | reverse complement strand
GGTGGGCATCGCCGACAAAGATAGGCACTGTATACAATATATGTTTCCGGCGATGTCCACCCTACCGATAAGTGTAACCGCACAGGTCGAAATTTTTCGACCTGTGCAATAGCACTCCTTTTTTGAAAAGGGGAAATCCCTGAAACCGAAAATGAGGTAACAAGCATGTCTGATGAAAAAATACTTCCTGTGGAAGAGATGCTGGCTTATGAAGAATTTACAGACCGTGTGGAAATCTTGCGGGAGTTGGATGCCTGGGTGAAAAATATCCAACGCACGGCCGCGCCGAGCACCGCGATTATCGCGCCGCGGCGGATGGGGAAAACGGTTTTGTTAGATCGGTTGGTGAATACCGTTTTCTTTAAACCGGAGTACAAAGTAGCGCCGTTTTATTTCAGGATGAAGCGGGAAAAGACGACCTTGCGGAGATTTTTATTGGAATATGCCACGGTGTTTTTCCGGCAATATATCGCGTATTGCCATCAGGACCCTGTTCTGTTTCAGGACCGGTCTTTTAAATTGAAAAATATTCCGGAATTTGAATCACAAAATAACGCCGTGCAGCTTGCCAAAAAAATGGCTCATGATTTCCTCGAACGCTATTTGGAAAACGATCATGAAGATGCCCAAAATCATTGGGATGACTTTATCTGTATTCCTGAAATGTTAGCTTCTTTTTCCGGAACCAGGGTCGCGGTGATCATTGATGAGTTTCAGGATATGAAATTTTCCGTTTACGACACCTCGTATGACAACTTTTTAGAGCTGAGGGCCAAGGGGCTTCTGACGGATCAGAGCGCAACTGATTTGTGCGCCACGTATGACCGCCAGGCTCAAAGCCGCAAAGCCCCCATGCTGGTGTCCGGCTCCGCGGTAACGCTTATTTTCAGGACGGTGATGGGAGGGCCTCTGGGCGGACGTTTCGGTTTCACCTATCTGAGGCCCCTGTCGGTTCCCGACGGCGCTGCCCTGTTACACCAGTTGCTTGAAATTTATGTGCCTGATGCGGCAATCAGCCCACAAAACGCTATGTATGCCAGCGCTCAGACTGGCGGGCATCCCTATTATCTCTACTGTCTGGCCATGTCAAAATATGAAAATAAAAATTTCGATGGAACAGACGCAATTGACCGATTAATCCGCTACGAAATCGAACAGGGCTGGATATTCGGTTTCTGGCAGACCCATTTCCAGGATAATCGTAAGCATATCAATGCGGACAGTGACGAGGCCCTTGGCAAAAAGATCATCTATTATTTCACCCGCTACAACAATCTGCCGGTGGAGATCGGGGAGATTGCGGAAAAGCTTAATGTCTCCAAAAAGGCGGTGGAGGAGAAGATCGAAAAACTCTATCTGGCCGATCTGGTGTGGCGCACCAAGGCCAGATATTACGCATTCAACGATATATGCCTGATGCGCTTCATCAAATTCGTTTATCAAAAGGACCTTGAGGGCGTGGATGAGATTGATCTGAGCCAGCAGAACCTGTTCAATAACCTGAAAGGACGGTTTTTAGAAACTGTCGTGCAAGTGACCATGATGAAATTTAACCGCGAGACCATCCACGGAAAATTCTTCGGAAAAACCGGTGAGATCAGCCTGCCGCTTTTCCAGTTTGTTGACACCAAACATGTCAAAGGTTCTAAAACAAGGGCTTTTCAGATAGATGTTTACGGCCGGGAGTTGGTAAAAGAAAGGGGCCAGGAGCGCGCCTGGGTCTGCGAATGCAAATACACCAAGACAAAAATGGGGATGAAAAAAGTCAAAAAACTGGAACATGCGGCTGAAACTCTGAAGCAAGAGGCCGAAGAATCCGGACTGTCCGTGCCTGAAGTTCAGATGTGGCTGGTGTCTTCCGGCGGATTCACCGGGGAAGTTTTGCAATACGTCAAGGACAGAGGAGATATTTACTGCTCCGACCATGACGGCATCAACGGCGTTTTCCGGGCGTTCGGAGGCAATTACAATATCCCTGTGTTTATTAAGAAATGAGAACGAAATAATTTTCCCATTTTTCTTGCTCTTTCTCTTGCTCATTTCATTAGAGTAAGATTAAGAGCAAGATTAAAATTAAGAGTTCAAAAGACACCCTAAAATTTGAATAGGATATCCACTTACCTTAACACGGAGAAAACCATGCCCAAAATATTAATCGTAACCGTCGGCGGCTCCCCACAGCCCATTATTACATCCGTTAAAACATTAAAACCGAACCGTGTTATTTTTTTCTGTTCCGGCGGCCCCGGCGGAAGCCAATCGCAGGTTATCGGTGCCGGCAAACCCTGTAAAATAATACAACGCGGTAAAATCATCGCTGAATTTCCGAATCTTCCTACGCATCTCAGTCTGGATGATTTCAACCCTGAACATGATTTGGCGCTGGTTCAGGAACCGGATGACCCTGCGGAGTGCTATACGCTGGCATCAGCGATTATCCGTCAATTATTAAACGATTATTCGCCTGTGGAAATCATGGCCGATTACACGGGCGGCACCAAAACCATGTCCCTTTCGCTGGGCATGGCGGCCATGGATTACAATATCAACCTTTTTCTGACAACCAGCGCGCGGCGGCCTGATCTGGTGGGCGTTGACAGCGGTGAATCCACTGAACTGGTTTCAACATCCTTGATTGATGTGCAGCGCAAAATCGAGCAGTTCCTGCCCTTGTATTTAAAAAAATACCAGTTTCCGGCCGCCGCCAGCCAGCTTCAAAGTCTGATGACCTGCGTGCAGATGCCCCCTGAAGATCGTCGGCGTATCCGCTGTCAGCTTGATTTTTGTAAAGGCTATGATGCCTGGGATAAATTTGACCATGCCGGCGCGTGGGTGTTGCTGCAAAATTTGATGGGCTATCCTGAAATCCAGCCATCCGGCCTGTTTCTGAAACGGGTTATGGCAAGCCGCGCTGCAATCGACGCCGAATTTGTCGCTCTCGCCAAAATGGCGGCGCATGGCTATGAAATCGTGCAAGACCTTGTCCTTAATGCGGAAAGACGGGCGGCCCAACAGCGGTATGATGATGCGGTGAGCCGTATTTATCGCGCGCTGGAACTGCTGGTTCAGATCAGGCTATGGCGCGCGCATAAAATTAAGACTTCAGAAGTAGCCACGGCCGATATGCCGGAAGCGTTCAGGAAATTCTATAAAAATCCGAATCCTGATGCAGAGCGTGTCAAACTCGGTCTCGTCCTAAGCTATGAATTGTTAAGCGCTTGGCCGGACGATCCGTTGGGGCAATTGTACCGGCAGAATGACAAAAAAATTCAGGGAATTTTGCAAATTCGCAACAATTCCATTCTAGCACATGGATTCACGCCGATAACGGACACGGACTATCGGAACTTTGCTGACATAGCGGCGGCCTTTATTGAAACCGCCATTGAACGCTTATGCGGGGAAAAAAAATGGGGGGCGCCGGTTCAATTTCCGACTGCCATACCAATATGAGCGCATTGGCCTTTTTTTTTATTTTTCCAACCAGTTTTCATATTTCAATTCGGATATTCTTTCAAAATGATCGGTGTTATTTGTCACCAGGGTTTCATCATGGCTTAATGCAATTGATGCAATCAGGATATCGAAATCTCCGATTATCTCTCCTTTTCTGCGTAGATTTGCTTTAATTTTTCCAAATCTGTCGGCGGCATCCTGATCCAGCAACAACACTTTGACTTTACGGAAAAAATCAGGCATCCTTCATTTGTCAGTTAATACTCCTCTTAAAAGTGTAAACTGCTTTTGACCTTATATGAAGGATGCCCATTTTTCAATTCATTATTCGATAGCTTACAATGCCTCATAAAAACCACTACATCATCGCCTACGACATCGTATCCGATAAAAAACGCCGCCGCGCATCCGAACTGTTAAAAGACTACGGTCTTCGGATGCAAAAAAGTGTGTTTGAATGTATCCTTGACACACGCACGCTTGAAGAGCTAATCTGTAAATTAGATGACACGATTGACCCTAAAGAAGATAGTGTCTTAATCTATCTGCTTTGCAGCGCATGCGTAAAACAATACCGTTTTTTGGGATTGAAACCCATGCGCATTGATACGGAGTTTGATATATTATGATTTTTGAAAAAATACATTCCCTTGACAATCTCGAAGCGGCCTGGAAGCATGTTCGCGCTAAACGTGCGCGTCCCGGTATCGACCGCGTCCGGCAGAAAGATTTTGGAAAAAAATTGGAAGCCAACCTGCAAACCCTGCGGCAAGAGATAGCTGAAGGCGCCTATCGCCCGTTGCCTGTGATGACTTATAAATATCGCAAACAAAAGGATGCTTTCCGTAATATCGGGATATCGGCGGTGCGCGACCGGATCGTGCAACAAGCGCTTGTGCAGGTTTTAAGCCCCCATTTTGAAACCCGTTTCCTACCCTGCAGTTATGCTTACAGACGCAAGAAGTCGGCTTTGACGGCGGTCAAACAAGCCGGCCGGTGCATTCAAAATGGTAAATTATGGTTGCTGAACATGGATGTGACGTGGATATCTCCAAGCGCCGTTTGCTGCAAGCTGATGAAAACGAACGTGTCGAACTTTTGCGTCTGGCCCATGCGGACATCCTGCGTATCGGCGCGGTTTGTGAACGCATGGGAATGACATTATGTATCGAAGACAGCGGCTACAAAGGCCGTCACGGATGGCTCTTTTTCACCGCCGAGGCGCCTGCCGCCCGGGCTATCCTTCTCGGCCAGGCGATTATCAAACAGGCGGGGCCGCCATCGCCAGACTTGGTGTGGGAACTGTTTCCGCACGGAAAAAGCCAACGCCATCAATGCCTGATCAAATTGCCGTTAGGCATCAATAAAAAAAATAACCGGCGTTGTCTTTTTCTGAATAATGACAGCCAGCCGTATCCTGACCAGATGCGTTTTTTGAGTGCTATTCGTCCTGCTGATACGGAAGCGCTGAACCTGTTGCCGCCAATCGCGCCCGGCACGGATGCTCAGGATATCACTTACGGCACCCAAAATAAAATTATGACCGCGCCCGGTCTGCAAGAGATGGTCAACCGATGCAAAATTTTGAAACATCTTATCTTAAAAGCCCGGGACACCAACTACCTGACCCATTACGAGCGCGTCAGTCTTCTCTACACGCTGACCTTTGCCGGTAAAGATGGGAATCAATTGCTTCATAAAGTGATGGGGTACTGTATGAATTACGACCGCCATCACACCCAACGCTATATTGACACCCGCAAAGAAAGCCCCATCAGTTGCGCCCGCATTATGGAAAACTTCTTTGAAATCGCCGAATCATTTTGCGATTGCAAATTCAAACTGCCGCCTCGCAGTTATCCGTCACCCGTGCTTTATTTGTTGGAAGCCGAGATGGATAGCACTTCCTCACAACCGCTATTTGCCCAAAAACTGGCAGATACACAAAAACCGGCCCCTGGTAAAAGCGACAGCCCAGGCCAGACGGAATCCGAAACGGCACCTGAAGAAACGAAAAAACCGTCTGTTCTGGATTTCAAGTCTATTTTCTCAGAAGAAAACGGTGACGTTCAGGCAGACGAAAATGACGCTGAAAATGACGCAACGCCTGTTCAAAACAGTGAAAACGTCACATCTCAGGCAATTACGCCCTGGAACGATGCAGGCCAAGCACCGGTTGATGAGGAACTGTCGCAGGCGCTGCCGGCGCATTCGGAACAATCCGAAAAAGCACCTGAAACCCCAAGCGGTTCCGAAAACGCACAAACTGATGCATGGTCCCTGTTTCTTGAATATCTTGAATTAAATCATAAAATAAATCAGGCCGGCAGCGACTTGCAGCGCGTGTCTGCGGCCCTTGAATATCTGTTCGACGCCCTGCCGGCGGATACGTTAACCACCGCGATGGGAAGTATCCGTAGAATTCAAAAAGAGGGGGGCGATTGCGAATGGGAGTTGAAATGCTGAAATTCAAAAATGAACATCGAATGCAAAATGAACATCCAACATCGAACTTTCAACATCGAACACTGAATGAAAAATGAACATTGAATACTGAAACCTGAAATCTTAATAATGCAAACACTTTATATCACCGACAATGGCCTTCAACTGAAGAAGCGCTCTAAACGGATTGCCGTTAAAAAAGGCGGCAAAATCATCAAGGAAATTCACACTGGTGATCTTAAACGTATTTTGGTTTTTGGAAACAGCCAGGTCACCACGGAATTGATGCGTTTTCTTTCCGGAAAAGGCGTGGAGGTCGCGTTTCTATCCTCCTATGGCAAACTGAAATATCGTCTTGCACCGGAACTGACCAAAAATATTTACCTCCGCATGGCCCAGCATGATCGATACCGTGACCCGGATTTTAAAATCAAAATCAGCCAATCATTTGTAAAAGCAAAAATAAAAAATCAACGTATTTTTCTGATCCGCTATCAGAGAAACCAACCGGATATCAATTTGAATGAAGCGATTGAAAGTTTGAAAACCGGGATGCGGCAGGCAGACAGGCAAACGCGTGTTGAACAACTGCGGGGCGTCGAAGGCAATGCCAGTCGGATTTATTTTAAAGCGTTCGGCCAACTGCTCTTGCACGGATTCGAATTGAAAAAACGGGAATACCATCCGCCGCCGGACCCGGTGAACGCAATGCTGGGCTTTGCCTATATGATGGTGTTTAACGAACTGAGCAGCATGCTTGAAGCTTTCGGTTTTGATTCTTACATCGGGTTTTTGCATGAAATCAAATATGGACGAAAATCCCTGGCCAGCGATTTGGTGGAAGAATTACGCAGTCCGGTCGCCGAACGCCTCGTTTTATACCTCATTAATAAGGGCGTGATCAAAACAAATCAGTTTACAAAAAAAGATAGGGGGGTTATTATGGATGATACAGCTAGGAAAAACTTTTTGGCGAATTATGAAAATTTTATGACATCCGATTTCATTGATGCCAAAACCGAAAAATATATCAATTTTCGACAAGTCATCCGGGAAAGAGTCGAACAAATGGAGCGGGCCGTGATTAATAACGAACCCTATACGCCATTTATCCTGCATTCTTGAAGATGTTATTTGTAACATATTGAATTTAATTAAATTTTCATTAAGGTTAAATGCAAATAGTTGAATTTCGCGAGAACCTCAAAACCCACTGAAAAGAGGGGAGGTTCTCGCAAAATTTATCTTCTTGATTTTATTGCAAATATTAATATTTTATTTTAAAAAAAGGAAAAAGGCCATGCAAACAATAGCCGAAAAAAGGAGGACCTCGCAAACAGGGTTTAAACTGACTGAAATAATTGAAAAAAAATAGGGTGCTGTGGAAATCATTGACCTGATTTAAAAGGGATTGCGACAAATCTGAAGTTTCTTTCCCCTTACTAAAAGATTGATAGTGGAAATCATTGACCTGATTTAAAAGGGATTGCGACTTTGTTTACGAGTATCCCCGTAAAACTTTTTGTTTTTGTGGAAATCATTGACCTGATTTAAAAGGGATTGCGACATTTCTTCATCCTCTTTGTTATTGCTTATTTCCAATTCAGTGGAAATCATTGACCTGATTTAAAAGGGATTGCGACTATTAGTACTACAAGCGAAGGCAATACCCG
>JAOZRC010000245.1 GCA_029940345.1 Desulfobacterales bacterium | reverse complement strand
GTTACGAGGCGGAGCCTCGTAACGAGCGGAAGTGTCCCGGCTTATGTCGGTAGCCCCTTTTTGCCTTCATTGCGCTGCTCCTGGCTGATTTTTCCAAGTTCGTTATTGTCAGCAGGGTATGCTTGAATCGTAGTTCTGGGTTGACCAGGGACGCCCATGATTTCATGCGTTCTCTACAATCACCTCAAATTGATTTTCGCTTTCAATTTTTTGCCCTCTCATGGATGAACGACTCACCGCTGATTGGCTAATATTTAATTTTCTTCCGATTTCAACGGTTGTCATACCAAGCTTTCGATGTGCCCAAAAACATAAAAGACTCCGTGCTTTAACGGTTTTCGGTGATTTCCCGAAGGCCGTAACCTGCTCTATTTTTATGTCCATCACTTCTGCAACCCGGTTCGTTACACGTTCGAAATCATAGCCTTTGGCTTTTAGATTGTATTTTTGTTCAAGTTCTTCTTCTGCGAACTTGAGTACCTTTTCAACGAAATCACTGTCACCTAAAACCCGCTCATCCCCTTTGACTCGGATACCGGATTTTCGAATCTCTTTGACTGCAGTCCAGCCACCACTACTCCTTAATAATCCGCCGCCGGTAAGATCAGGCCGTTTGTCTTTCGAAAATCCTTTTTCCACAAATACTCGATATCTTATTCGAGCCAAGCCTTTCTTGTTGGAAAACAGCCTATAAACATCATCGACATTCTGCCATGCCTGCTTTGTTTTATTCATAAGAACACTGTGACCGCACCAGGGATGATTATCCAATTCTGGCAAATTATCAACAATGCCTGACCTCAAAGGATTCAAATGGATATACCGAACCAACTCTTTCAGATAGGGATCCTCCTGGCATAAAATCGATTTGTAGCGATTTTGAAAAAGATGACCATGCCGTTGATATTTCCTGTTAAACCATACCGCGTATCCGGTGAGAAGACGACTCATCAATATGGATACAGGGACCAAACCGGTCCTTAATAGTAGATGTACATGGTTGGGGATCAGCGTCCATGCAAAACAATCGATTTGCGTTTCAGGAATCAATTCACTGAGCCGTACTAAAAAATTCACACGATCAGAATCAGACCGAAAAATGTTCTTGCGCTCGATTCCCCTGATGATCACATGATGTACTGCACCCGGTGCATCTATTCTTGCTTTTCTTGGCATGATGAATTCCTACCACATTCAATCCGAGAGGTAAAGCATAAAATCATAGGCGTCCCCTAATAGGCGTCTAAATTTGTTATGCATCAACGCGGTGCAATTGGTAGCGTGATATGGGAAGGATGGATGTGTGAGTGATAAATCTTTTGAGTGGCTCTGACCATATCTGCACTGGCGCCAAACCCGACAGCCGTATTTAAATTACGGTCATAACGGTCAAAATTACTACTGGATATTTCCACTCCGATCTTATGGCCTTTTTTAATATTATAGCTGGTCGCACCCAGGTCAATCACATATTTATACAGTCTTCCCGGTTTAATCAAGGTTCGCTTGCGATCACTCACCCGAAAAGCGACGCGGATGATGCCTTCCTGGAGCATTAATACATATCCGTTGGGAAAAATATCGACCAGGGCGGCAGTGAAATCGGTGTCGGACACTGAAGAGGAGGCATAAAGCGTCATTTGCAACGGGCCTGTTATTTCCATGTCATTCTTAAGTGGCAGGGATTTATATAAAAGCACGTCACTTTTCTTTTCAAGCGTCCGGCGGTTCTTCATCGTTTTAGCCCGCTGCCACAAATCCGTTTCACGGGTAATACCAACCGGATTTTTCGGATCATAGAAATAAACATCACAGGGTTCTTCGCCTGGCATATCCGGGCTGAGAACACCGACGCTATGGATACGGTTAGCGCCGCCCTGGCTATGTAAGTAATATTTGGTCATGCGGACGCCGCTAACGGGCCATTGGGATTCATAGCGCCAATCATTGTCATTAATCGTAAATAGTTTGATTCGTTCAGTCTGATCAAAACCGTTTTCCATTCGCTGCAACCAGTAGTCAAAAAAATGCTGTAAGGTATCATACCACTCCCCTTTATGTTTTTTCCCGATACTCAGCCGGCCAATACGCCCGGTGGTTTCAGTGGTCTGGGAATGATCATAAGGCCCCAGCATAATCCATTGGTTCAAGCGTGCATACGGATCATTGCTTTGGGTTGCGACGCCCTTCCAGTCATTAAGGGCGCCTTTCAAAAACAGGTCATACCAACCGCCGATATTCAACACCGGTATTTTGATCTTGGAATAGTGTTGATCCAAATTAATAGTGTCCCAATAGGAATCGCGCGTCGGATGATTGAGCCACTCTTTGTAATAGGAGCAAGGCAATTCGGACGCTTCATCCAGCTCCATCACGGGCAGATGATCGGTGTTCAAGCGATATTTATTGACGGATTTTCCAGAATTCCAGCCAATCCCCCATTTCCCCATCGAACCGAGACAAAAAGCGCCGTTATTGTAAATCCAGGTGTTATAAACATCCGTAGCCGTAACTCCCGGAGCGATACATTTAAGACTTGGATGGCCACTCACAGCGGCTGCCCAACATGTATACCCACAATAGGACTTGCCAGTCATACCGATATTGCCGTTGCACCAGGGCTGTTTGGCAATCTGGTCGATGGAGTCGTAACCATCTTCAATTTCATGAATAAAAGGCGACCACTCACCTTGGGAGCGATATTTGCCGCGCACATCCTGGATCACACAAATATAGCCCTTTTGGGCCCAAAATTTGCCTTCGGGAACCATTGCCGAACCGGCTTCTTCCTTGCCATAAGGAAGGCGGATGAGGATAACCGGAAACGGTTCGTCAATGACAGGTTTATAGATGTCAGCATACAGACGCACGCCATCCCGCATTTCAATAGGCGCATTTTTACTGATTGTAATTTTGGAATATAAATCAGGGGTGCGCGAGGGAATCGTTTTAAAAGGCAGCCACAAATATTTCGCCAGTTTTTCTGATAAGCCGAGAGCCAACCATTTTAAATCAGCCTTCCAATGTTTCATAACGATGTGTTTTTGTATTTAATTAACGGTTAACCGGCATTGTTTATTATCTCCCACTGATAACACAGTGCCAAATCATAAAATCGGATGATTAACTGCCTTTCTACAGGGTTTCCGGAAAAAGATCAATGGTAGATGAACTTAAGACCCTTTTACTTGGAATTACGCGGTTTCCGGACGACATTATATTTTTTGAGGAATTCGGCGATCAAAAAAGACAACTCCAACGCCTGATTCGCATTTAAACGCGGATCGCAAAAGGTGTCATACTTATCGGCTAAACCTTGCTCGGTAATGGCTTGGGCGCCCCCGATACATTCGGTTACGTTTTGACCGGTCATTTCACAATGAACACCGCCGGCATAAGTGCCTTCCGCATAATGAATCTCAAAAAAATTGCGCACCTCTTCCAATATGCGGTCAAAGAATCGCGTTTTGAAACCGCCGGCGGTTTTAACCGTATTGCCATGCATGGGATCACAACTCCACACCACCTTATGGCCTTCCCGCTGAACCGCCTGAATTAACGGGGGCAATTGGGCGGCAATATGATCCGCGCCCATACGCGTAATAAAAGTAAGGCGCCCCGGTTCATTGTAAGGATTCAACACGTCGCTTAAACGCAATAATTCTTCGGCGTCCATGGTCGGACCGATTTTCACTCCGATCGGATTTTCAATGCCCCTGGCAAATTCAATATGGGCATTATCGGTCTGACGGGTGCGTTCGCCCACCCATATCATGTGGGCTGAACAATCATACCATAGATCGTTTTTTTCATCTTTATGGGTGAGCGCTTCTTCATAATTGAGCAGCAAGGCTTCATGCGACGTGTATACGGTGGTTTCGCGGATTTTAGGCGTATCTTTTAATGTCAATCCGCATGCTTCCATAAAAGCCAGGCTCTCACCGATGCGGTCCGCCAGATGGCGATAGCGATCACCCAGGGGACTGCCTTTGACAAAGTCCAGGTTCCATTGATGCACCTGGTGCAGATCGGCCAGTCCGCCTTTGGTAAAAGCTCTCAGCAGATTAAGAGTGGCTGCGGACTGATTGTAGGCTTGCATCAGACGGTCAGGATCAGGCGTGCGCGACTCTTCATCAAAGGTGATGGCATTGACCATATCCCCTCGATAACTGGGCAGCGCCCGGTTTTCCTGGGTTTCCGTATCCGATGAACGCGGTTTGGCAAACTGGCCGGCCAGGCGTCCCACCTTGACAACCGGACAACTGCCGGCAAAGGTGAGCACCACCGCCATCTGCAAAAGAACTTTGCAGGTGTCCCGGATTTTAGCGGTATTAAATTCCGCAAAGCTTTCCGCACAATCGCCGCCTTGCATCAGAAAAGCGTGTCCCTCGGCGACTTTGGCTAATTGCCGCTTCAATTCCATAATTTCATCGGCAAACACCAACGGGGGAACCTGTTTGAGCTGAGACTCCACGTTATGCAGAAGGGCCGGATCAGCGTAGTGGGGTTGCTGCAAAATCGGTTTGTTGCGCCAACTTGAAAGATGCCAAGGGTCCATATTTATTCCTTTATTTATACCTTAATTTTTAGTAAGCGATTCAGTTTTTTGGTCTACCAGGTCCAAATATTGCGCCGGAACGCTATCCGTAAGCCAGACGCCGTTGGCAGATAAGAAAAACGAATAACCGGCACCCTGCATTTCAGCGGCTCTGACTAAAAGCACGATCGGTTTGCCATGTCTTTGCCCGACCTGAGTAGCTGTTTTCACATCCGTTGATAAATGCACATGCTTGCGATTCCCAGGGTTTAACCCTGAAGCTAAAATGGAATCCCGAAAACGATTGGCGGTGCCATGATAAAGATATTCAGGCGGCATTTGGGGTTTCAGCCCCAATTCGATATCAATGGAATGTCCCTGGCTGGCACGAAGCTTTAAGCCGTCATCACTAAACGCAAATCTTTTTTTGTCATTGGTGCGCACAACGGTCTCAAGCAGTTCACGCGTAAGAGTTTGACCGGATGCGTTGGCAGATTGGATCAGTCGTTCAACCGACACCCACCCATTGGCGTCCAATTCTAACCCGATGGCGTCAGGTTTGTGTCTTAACACATAACTGAGAAATTTACTGATTTTGATCTGTTTTTTTTTCATTGGTTCCATAAAAAGCAAGCGAATGTGTTAACATTTGAAATCTATACAATGTATATTCAAAGGTCGAATGTCAATCCCCAAAGCACAGGGCAGGTTTGAAAATCTATCCGGTGATGTGTTTAGCGTTGCCTGAAATATTAAAATTTTGCAAAGAGCGTTGGAATTGTTAATCCGCATGCATTCTTCATTTTCCGCTTAACACTTTAAAGGAGTGCTGAACCGAAGGTTTAGCGTTTTACGCTGGTCTTTGCTAAACCTTCGGTTCAGCACTCCCCATGAAAGTGTAAACCACTTTTGGGTTATTATGAAGGATGCCACAATTTTACTGTTTTTTATAAAATTGTAAAAAATTTTTAGATTCCTTACCGAATAATCAAATAAAAAAGAGGATCAATGCGAACCATTCAGATATTGCACTTGTCGGATATTCAATATGGCCGGCATCATGTGGACCGTGATGATTGCCGCACGCCGCTGTATGCCGACGATGATTATACGCCCCAGCTCGAAAAGATGATTGCGGATTTAGAGATATTGGGAAATAAAACGGTTCGACCCGATTTCATTGTGGTGACGGGCGACATTGCCGAATGGAGTATTGAAGAGGAATACATCCAGGCGGAACGCTTTATCGGCGGATTGGCTGATTATTTGGGCATTGACCGCCGTTATGTCGTCATGGTACGAGGTGACCGGTGAAGGCAACACGATCATTCATATTTTGGCCACCGGTTCCGCCGGCCTTGACGGAGAGTCGCTTCCCGAAACATCCCGACGGTATCAGGTGATCGCCATTGATAGCAGCCGGGTGCGGGTTTATCGGCGTTGCTTTGACAATATCCTTCCTGAGAAAGGGGCCTGGAAGCCGGATATGGCCCCCGATCAGTACCAGATATTCGATGAATTTAATCTACCGGCTTCTTTCCAAAAGCGTGACCGCAAACCGATAAATAAAAAGGCCCTGTAACATGACACACAGTTTGACACCGCCATCCGAAACTACTGCCAAAAAGCGGCCAGCCTGTACGAACAACTGCCGATTATGGGCTTTCGCACCCGTGTCCGCGTGCCCATCAATGTGGAAGATATCTATGTGCCCCTGCGAGCCATGATCGACCTGCGGGGCATCGGAAACGCCTGTTTTGCCGATGCCGAAGATGCCGAGCAATGCCTGCGCGAGCATGGCCGGGAGCAAGAGATATCCGTGCCCGATGCGTTTCACACCACCGAAAGGATAGGGCGCAGGGGCATCGTTATCCTGGGAGATCCCGGTTCCGGCAAGACCACCCATTTGAAACGCCTGCTTTTGTGGTGTCTGCGTGACGGCCTGGATACCCTCGGATTGCCCAAAGATTTGATCCCGGTGTTTCTGCCGCTGCGGGAACTCAAAGATATCAATTCCGGGTTAGATGCCTTTGTTCAGGATCTGCTGAATCAGCCCCATCTGAATACGCCTTCCGGGTTCGGCAAAAAACTGCTTGATCGCGGAAACCTCTTGTTTCTTTTGGACGGCCTGGACGAAGTGGCCTATCCGGAAGAGCGCTCCCAGGTGTCCCGCTGGATCGAAAACGCTCTGCAGGCGCATCCCTCCTGCCGGTTTGTGGTGACTTGCCGGTTTGCGGGGTATGACGAAAAAACCCGATTAACCTTCCGGATGATCCTGAAAAACTGCTAAACCTGCTTCAAAACATGAATCTGGCCTGTGAAGGAGGAACGCTGAATCTGGCAGGTGTGCTTTTATTCGCGGAAAAACCGGAATGGATCAAACCACAATTCATTGTCAAAGCGATCACTTTGCCCGGTGCTGATATTTCAACATCAGCGTACCTTGACAGTGAAGATTTATGCGGTACTATAAAGAAAATTTATGATGATGCGCTAGCTTTTATCATGCGTAATCTTAAAAAAATTCAGGCAGGCCAAAATGTGAATACGGTTGGTGTACCTGAAATTCCACAAGTTGTATTCGAAGAACTGATGGTCAATGCGCTTATCCATAGAGATTATTTTGTCAGTGCGGTTACCCGGATTTTTATCTTTGATGACAGGTTTGAAATCATAAGCCCCGGAAATCTTCCCAACAACCTGACCGTTGCCAAAGCCAGAACCGGCAACTCTGATATTCGCAATCCCATACTGGCATCCTTTGCAGCAAAAAAAATGCTTCCTTACCGCGGCCTGGGTTCTGGAATTCGAAGGATTTTGGAAGCGTGGCCTGATATTGATTTTGTGGATGATCGGGATGGATGCACCTTTACAGTGATTGTTCATAGAAAAAATATATCCTATTCAAAAATCATGGTTTTGGGTGTTAGCTATCAGGAGTGAAAGGAGCAGAACCTGAAACCTGAACACTGAAACCTAAACACTGGCACCTATACCATTATATCTGAATAAATAGCTTTCAAGATAAAGTGTTTAACCG
>JAOZRC010000940.1 GCA_029940345.1 Desulfobacterales bacterium | reverse complement strand
GACATATTCCGTGGCTAAAATCAGCTTCTGAATGCTTGTGGACATAAACTTCAATCAGATTCCAATAACCTTGGTCATCCCGAATTTTCTTACATGAAGCGCAAATCGGCAATAAACCACGCAGAATCTTGATGTCTTCTAAGGCCCTCTCACGATCTGAGATTGTTTTTTCGTGTTTTTCTTCAATTATTTTTCTCTGAAGTGTGAGCACTGCCGTTACCCATATGGCGAATAAGGCCAGGGCCCTATTGAAAAGGACTTTCCACATTTCGCCCCCAGGCGGCGAAATGAAAAATCCGACAATTGTCAGTATGGAACAGATTACAGACACAATAACAGTGATTCTTTTTTGAGGAGACCAAAGAGAAAGCAAGATAACCGCAATATAAGGAACTCCGCCGGCAACGCCCAACGGAATTGCCAAATCGATTATCAGAATAATTAGCATCAGTAATGCGCAACCAAAATAAAGAAAAGCGGAATTCCGACTTGCGGCTTTCAATTGATTTTTTTCCTGTAAATCATTCATCATCATTTCCTGGGTAAAATTAGTTGTTTAGTTTGTATCTCTTTCTGAATGCGCTGATTTTACTCTTTATCATTTCAATCAGACCCAAAAGTCAGGATATCTGCGGCTCTTTGGTATATTGTTAACCAAAATCGCAACTGCCAATATGATGTGCATTTTAAATGGCGCTTGCTGAGAATGAATCGTCGTATTCGAGTTATTTATTTCTTGACAAACGGATCAATTTATATTTTATAAGCAAAAAGAGCCACTATGTGGCCTACCGCACCATGTACAGCCACAATGTGATGCTTGTCAAGCAAATTATAAAAATAATTTTGGCATCCTTCATATCAGGCTAAAAGTAGTTTACACTTTTAAAGGAGTGCAGCAATTGATGAACCACGAATGAACACGAATAGACACGAATGATTTATTTTTATCAGTGTTTATTGGTGTTCATTCGTGGTTTGAACTTCTTTATGACTACCTAATTGTTAACCGACAAATGAAGGATGCATAATTTTCATATTGAATCACAATGTGCCAATATATGATCAGGAATTTGAAAATGGAAAAAAAAGAGCTGGCGGCAATCAGACACCGTTTGGGAAAAACCCAGAAGGAAATAGCGCAACTGCTTGGCATATCGCTAAAAGCCATAAAAAGCTTTGAGCAGGGATGGCGCAAGGTTCCTGTTTACATCGAACGCCAAATCCTGTTTCTCCTGGCAATGAAAGAAGGCTGCTATGAAAATAAAAATCCCTGCTGGTCAATAACTGATTGCCCCATGGAAATCAGAAAAAAATGTCCGGCATGGGAATTTAAAACCGGCCAACTTTGCTGGTTTATCTCCGGAACTATGTGCCACGGGGAGGTTCAGGAAAACTGGCATGAAAAGATTCGGATTTGCCGAAAATGTAAAATGTTTCAGCAGGTAATTGCCGTTATCACGGAAGTGGCACCCCCCGGAATGTAGGTCATTTAAAGGAGCTGTAAATTGAAGTCTTTATTGAATTCTTTAGATATCCTGAAAAAAGAGCACGGTTTAATCCGTCAGTCTCTGGATATTGTTTCCACAGCCAAAGAAGAGCTTGAAACAGGGGAACGCCCTCCTCAGGAATTTTTTAAAAAGGCCGTTGAGTTTTCGCGGACTTTTGCGGATAAATTCCATCATTTTAAGGAGGAATATTTGATGTTCAGTCTTCTGGCCGAGAAAAAAGATGGTTTGTATGACGGTGAAATCGGCGCGTTAAGGTATCAGCATGAAAGATGCCGTAAGTGTATTGATCTGATTGAAAATTCAATACATGGCTATTCCCAGGGTGATGCCATTGCCACGACAATGCTTCTTGAAAACCTGGCATCCTATATTTCTCTTCTCAAACTGCACATATACATCGAAGACCATATTTTTTTTCCAATGGTTGAAAAAGATCTTTCGGAAGATGAAGATCGTATGCTTTCAGAGCAATTCAGATATGAAGAAAAAAGGATGGGGGCTGAAAATATTTTTGAAAACAGCCGAAAGTTGATCCATAAGATGAG
>JAOZRC010000244.1 GCA_029940345.1 Desulfobacterales bacterium | reverse complement strand
CCCTCGCTCTCACACTTTTTCGCTTCGATCACGACTTTCCAAACAGGCTCTGAGTAAGGCTACCAAAATAATGCGGGAATCTGAAAAACGGTTATCATAATTTATTTTATATAATCCATCAGATTACTTTTGTCAAATTTTAAGCGATAACAGGGAAAGCGGTCGTATGAAATTTTTGGTAGTCCCTACATAATAGTGTAGTTAGCGTTGAACAAATTGACAATTTGTTCTACAGGATGCGCTAATAGGCAATTCATGCAATTGATACTGACAGTGTAAGCGACTATTAAGCCATGTAACCCATTGATTTTATTGACCAGCACTTTTTTGCAGGGACTACCAAATTTTGCACCATCCGTAGGGTGCGTTAGCAAAGCGTAACACACCGGAAACATTACGGCTATGGCCCATGCGCCGCTGGCCTAAGAGCACCGAAGACATGGTTCACCGGGGAATCGCCTAAAGCGCATAGTTGTAGTAATAGTCGATAAATTCCTGCCGGTCGGTGTAAACCGGTTCGGTAACCAGGGTTTTGATGGCTTGTCGGATCATGCTTCGCTCTCCTTCTCGAATGTGGAATTACGAATTCGGAATAGCCGTAATCCTTGCTTATCAAAAGTTCGTATGGTTTTTTTGGGCTACCCCTAAATCTTTTCAAATATCAAGAACGTCGCTTAACGCGTTCCAAATAAACCACCACGGGCCGGTACAACTGCATTGCCCCGTTAGCAAACGGGATTTCCAGCAACAGCAAGGGGGCGACGATCATCAAGTGAATCACATAGAGATAATAGGTTGTCAGGGGCAATTCCAGTAATCTGGCGACATGGATTAAAATACCAGTGAAAGCCGTCAGCCATAAAAGTATCAGGGACACCCAATCTGTAAAATGGGTGTGTTGATAGGCCGGGCGACTTTTGTTCAGGCGGGCGATTAGAATGTAAGTGACGCCATAGAGAATGGCAAAGGTGCTGTAATACCCCAAAAGCCGGATCGGATGCCAAAGCGCATAAATCACATCCCGCTGGAACCATTGCAGCCCTGCCATGGCCATGACAAAAATGACCGTGAAACCAGTGATAATCAGCAGATGCACCCAGTACTGTTGTCGCTGGAATGGCGGTTTACAGGATTTCAGTTTGACCCAGGGCAGGAAATCGCCCATAAACGCTTTTAACTCATTCATATAAACGGGTAGCGGAATGCCGTTAATCAGCCGGTTGGGAAAGCGCTGTTTTTCGGTAAAACTCAGTTCCGGATATTGGCCGGGATCGCCCATAACCGATCTGAACAGCCGAAACAGGTTGCCAGACAAAAAAATGCCCAACACGATCAGGATAATCAGGTTAAACGTTTTGACCAGCGTATACGGCGCAAAAACAGTGAGCGCCACTTTGTCGGTAAGCATCGGCCCGTGCCAGGTGTAGAAACTCAGCCCGACTAAAAAGGCGATAAACAGGATCGCCATGAAAGGGAATATCTTGGATGTGTAAAACCATTGTGAAATACCGGTCTGATCGTATAGGGCGGTCTGATAACGCCGTAAACCGGTCATCACCGCATCAATATCGACCCCACGGGGACAGACGTTGCCATGATTCGGATCATGGCGAAATAGCCACGGTTCGGGGTTTTTCTTAATGTTATCCTCCAAACCTCCTTGCAGATCGCGGGTCATGTCAGGGTTTGCCGGTGTGAACACGGCTTTTAGAGGGCACTCTGCATGATCGTTTTCACAATCAAGGCAGGAGGCGGCATCTTTAACACCGAATGCTTGCAAGATTGACAGCAGGGCGTGAGCATCTGGGTCAGACATTGTTTTTCTCCTGTAAGTTTAATAGGGTTAACAGTTTGGCGGATTGCGCTGATGAGCACTCTCGGTACGGAATGTTTGCCTTCGGATTTAGCGGAACAACTTTCCGCTTTACATTCTGAGCTGAATTGTTGTGCATGCTTAGTTGGTTTATTTTTGCACACATTTTGATATGGACGCCCTTGGACAGAACCGGCATGGCATCTTAACAGAAGTAAGGCAGGTTTGGGCGCGCCAGTGCTGACGCGCCCAAGGATAAAGACAGGCTTAACCACTTCGGAGAAATATATCGGAGGCGCCCATCAATTAAATAAAGAGCAGGAGATCATTTCCAGTATCTGTGAATTATCAAAGCCTTTTAAGTGCAAGGCGCCGGAACGGCACGAGGCGACGCACAGACCGCATCCTTTGCACAGAGCCGATTCGATAATCGCTTTACCGCTTTTTTCATCAAAGCGTGGTGCCGAATAGGGGCAGATCGATACACATACGCCGCAAGAGCTGCAATCCATGGGACTGACCTGAGCCACCGTACCGCTGACTGAAATGGTCATAGCCGAAAGAATCGTTACAGCGCGCGCTGCCGCGGCTTGCGCCTGCGCGACAGATTCATCAATCGGTTTAGGAGCATGCGCCAGACCGCATAAAAAGACACCATCTGTGGCGAAATCATTGGGTTGCAATTTAACATGAGCTTCGGCAAAAAAACCGTCATCATTTTGCGATAGTTTATAAAACAGCGCCAGGCTATTATCCTTTGGCGGAACTATAGCGGACGCCAGCACCAATAAATCGGGACGAATTTCCATTTTGCGTCGCATGACCTGATCGCGGAATATCACTTTAAGATCATCGCCATCCGTGGTGACATCCGGCGACTGGGCTTCATCATACCGGATAAAGGTGATGCCTTTGGTGCGGGCTTCACGATAAAGGTCTTCACGCAACCCGTAAGGCCGCATATCCCGATAAAGAATAAAAACATTGATGTTGGAATTAAGCTCTTTCAGTTTCAATGCCTGCTTAAGCGTCTGCGTACAGCAGACTTTGGAACAATAGGGTCTTTCCGGAATGCGGGAACCGACGCATTGAATAAACACCGCCGATTTCACCTTTGCCAAAGAAGTGCTTTTAATAAGGCGTTGGTGCATCTCTAAACCGGTGATAACCCGTTCGTCCTGACCATATAAATATTGCTCCGGCTTATATTCATTAGCGCCTGTGGCAATAATCGTAACGCCGTGTTCCAACTCGCGGGAGTCCTTGTCGTTTTTAACCGTTGTTTTGAAATTGCCCACAAACCCATCGACATTGACAATTTCGGAGTTTAAAACGGTTTCAATATTATTATCGGCGTTTACCTTATCAATTAATTGGCTCAGGTAGCGTTGGATATTTTCCCTGCGCCAAGTCTCATGCAAATAACGCGCCTGACCGCCCAGTTTATCCGACTTTTCAACTATAAACGTTTTATAGCCCTGTGCCGACAGACTTCGGGCGGCATTCATACCGGCTACACCACCCCCGATAACCAATGCCGCCTGATTTACTTCCAATTGAGGCTCGGGCAGCGGGTCATGCATCGCAACTTTCATTACAGCCATGCGAACCAAGTCTTTGGCTTTGGCGGTGGCTTTTTCCTTATCATTTTTATGCACCCAGGAGCATTGGTTGCGGATATTGGACATCTCAAACAGATATTTGTTAAGCCCCGCATTGGTCAATGTTTCCTGGAAAAGGGGTTCATGGGTTTTTGGCGTGCAAGCAGCGACCATGACCCGATTTAAGCGTTTTTCTTTAATAATTTGGGTGATGGCCGTTTGCGTGTCCTGGGAGCAAGAAAACATATTCTGATCCGCGTAAACAACATAAGGAAGCGTTTTAGCGAATTCCACCACTTCGGGCACATCAACAAATCCGGCAATATTGGTGCCGCAGCAACAGATAAAAGCGCCGATGCGCGGCGGTTCGCCCCGAATATCAATTTCATCCGGAATTTCCTGGGTCCTAGTCAGAGTCCAGCGCGCTTCGGCCAGTTTGCCGCCGACCACACCCGCCACGGCACTGGCGTCGATCACCGAAGCCGGGATGTCTTTGGGCCCTTGAAGTGCGCCGCAAACATACACGCCCGGTTTGGAACTTTGCACCGGCTGGAAACCGTAAGTGGAAGCAAAACCATACTTATCTAAGCTGATTCCAAGTGTTTGGGCTGTATTTTTGATTCCAGGAGGCGCTTCCAAACCCACGGACAGCACGACGATATCAAATTCCTCTGCCTGGCTTTTTCCGCTGCTGTCAACATAGCGAAGCAGATGTTTGCCATTTTCATTGAGCGGGTCGATATTGGTGATTTTAGATTTGATAAAGCGCACGCCCTGATCTTTGGAACGGTTATAATAGCGTTCAAAGTCTTTACCCACAGTACGAATGTCGATATAGAAAATCGCCGTATCCAAACCTTTCTGATGGTCCATGGCCAACATGGCTTCTTTGATGGCATACGTGCAGCAGACCCCCGAACAATAGCCTTTGGCGCCAAGATGCTCATCGCGTGAACCGATGCACTGGAGCCAGGCGATTTTTTCCGGCTCCTTTTTGTCCGAAGGCCGCACCAGATGTCCGCCGTAAGGACCGGACGCGGAAAGGATACGCTCAAATTCCAGGCTGGTGACAATATTGGGAGACTTTTTATAGCCGTATGTATCATGCACCGCCGGATCGTAGGTCTGGCTGCCAGTGTTGAGTACCACCGCCCCCACATTCAAGGTTATCTCTTTTTCCTGGTCATCAAAAAGAATCGCGCCGGTGGGGCAAAATTTTTCACACGCCTTGCATCTGCCTTTGATAAAATAGATACAACTTTGCGCATCAATTGCGTATTTCAGCGGAACGGCCTGAGCATAGCGCACACCGATAGCCTTGCATTTGATCAGATTGGCATCGTATTCATCAGGAATCTTTCTGGGACACTTCTCCGCGCATACACCGCAAGCGATACATTTATCCATATCCACGTAACGCGGCGCTTGTTTAATTTTAACTTCAAAATTGCCCTCTTCACCGGAAATGGCATCCACCTGTGAAAGGGTCAGTAACTCTATATTTATATGCCGGCCGACCTCGACCAGTTTGGGTGAAATAATTCACATAGCGCAGTCGTTGGTGGGAAACGTTTTATCCAATTGCGCCATCATACCGCCGATGGAGCCGGATTTTTCCACCAAATACACATAATAACCGGAATTGGCGATATCCAGCGCCGCCTGCATACCGGCAATGCCGCCACCAACCACCATGACCGAGCCTGACTTGTTTTGTATTTCGGGGTTACTTGCCATTTTTTTTCTCCGCTTTCAGATAATTCGTAATCGTGTTAATGTTCAGCGTGTTTTTATCAATACCCAATATTTCAGGTGCAATTCCCATACTGATTCCCAGCAACTGCGGATACAGAATCGGGGGCAGACGCTTTTCATTGCCATTGGAAGAAGGCAGATGCGCTTGCATCGTGTCAAATTGAATATGGCAATAGGGACACGCCGTACACAGATAATCAGCGCCGGCGTCAAGGGCGCTGGCAACTTTTTTATTCATCATATCCGCGGCTAGCAAATCATTCGTCCCCATTGACGGAGCGCCGCAGCAATCAAGTTTGCGCCCCCAGTCAACACTTTTGGCGCCAGTGAGTTTTACCAGGGCATCAAACATCACAGGCTTGGCCGGATCGTCAAATTCGGTTATTTTGCCAGGTCGCAGGGCATGACATCCGTGATGAACCGCTATATTCAGCTTTTTAAAAGGAGCGGATACAGTTTCTTTAATCGCTTTTACCCCCACTTCATGGTGCAAAACGGAAAGCAGATGAAGCACTTTAAGCCCGCCATCGTATTGCAACTTTTCCCGCATCAGCGTATGATTCACGCTTGCTTTTAGAGCGGCGTCCCCATCCAAAATATATTGAGCCATTTTCAAGTTGCCAAAGCAACACTTGCATAAGACCAGCATATCCGAGCCGGCCTGTTGCGCGATGGCCAGATTGCGCGCCGCTGACAGGAGAAAGGCCTGCTGATCGGTGTTGCGCATGGGATAGCCGCAACAGTTAAATTCAGGCATTTCAGTCGTTTCAACGCCGACTTTGGCCAAAACGGCGATGGACGCATCCGCATACTGAACTACTCGCGCCGGGATGTTGCAGCCTTTGAATAAAGCATATTGTGTCATCTTGGTTTCACCTTTGTTTAATAATCTGGTTTGTTCTTTTCAATAATTCCAAAATTAGCGGCGTTCAGCCCGCTTTTTCATACTAAATTTTTCCAAATTTGTGTATTTCATTATCTTTTGTCAATCTGGAGATCATCCTGATACATTAGAGCAATAACTTCACAACCATATTCACACTTTTTTAAAGGTTATTTCCGCCCCCATTTGCCCGCTGCACTGCCGGGATTAGCTACACAAAAAGCCGCCCAAAGCATTTTGAACTGGCACAAAATCGTGTCGGCTTTTTGTTTCAGACTGAACCCTGTTGTTAGGTATTTTCTGCTTCCCTATCCTGCTTATTTGCATTATTCGGCTTTTATGATGCCATGGATAGTTCTGGTACGTCCATCTCGACTCGTAAGGGTTCTATTCCGAGCTTCCGCAAGTTTGCTACGGCGGAGCCGAGTGCCGCATCAAAAGACATAGCCTCACGATCGAACGTAACATACATCGTACCTTTCGATTTGCCAATACTGCTATCTTGGCATAAGCCGTAAATCGCATCGACAGTTGAATCGTCTATATCGGGCAAAATTAATGTAAACTCGTATGTTTTCATTTAGGTTCCTCAGTCAGCGTGGTCACAATTATCGACAGCTCGTCGTATCCGGTGCGCATGGGCTTCCGGACTTCGTGGAGTCGAATGAATAATGAAAAAGCAGCCATCACGAGACTGGAGCGGACATAATAGTTTTCCCCAGATGTGAGCATGACCACTCGCTTTGATGAGCCTCCATCCATAACTTTCCGCATACTCAATCGACTCGCGGATGTGCTTGTTGGGATGTCTGGCCATGATAAAAGCTACCTCTGTTTTCTATTATCTGTAAGACTGCACTACTTTGTATAGATGTTTTACGTCGTTTTTTGCACTCCGCTGTAAAAGCATTGTTATATGCTTCTAACAACAGTAAATTCTTGATTTAGCAGCAACTTATCCCCTTCTATGATTTGAAATATTCAAACACCTTCTTTTCTTTCCCAGTATTTTTCAAATTCAAAAAAATCAAAATTTATATCATCCACAGAATTAAATTTTTCTTCGTCAGTTGAATAAATTTTTTCGTTATTTTCTGGATTAATCATTTCCGGATGTTTGATTTTACATAGAAAATATGCTGTTTCGCCTTTTTGTTGACTGTTAAGTTTATATTTTATGCCAAATACAGTTCCAATATTTGCCTTTATGGTCGTTGTTTGGCTCAGTAGTTTTATGTCTTTTGTTCTAATGTAATAACCAACAGGACTACCCTCATCTTCTTCCAAAAAGTTCTCTTCAGATGATTTTTTGAAAACCCCAAATTCTAAAAGCTCAATCGAGTCAATTATGTCATCCATGATTATTATTTTTTGCACTATAACGCCGAAATAACCGGCAGTTAAAAGCGGCGTTCCGCTACGCTCCACACCGCTTCTAACTGTCCGGTTGATTGACTGGTTAGCCATCAATAATTTCTCTTAAATATTATAGATTCTCTACTTTTGCCTTAATCTCCATGAGATCATAATGTTGAGTCAAGTCAATACTATTA
>JAOZRC010000243.1:4755-7608 GCA_029940345.1 Desulfobacterales bacterium | reverse complement strand
GCTCTCACACTTTTTCGCTTCGATCACGACTTTCCAAACAGGCTCTAAGTTTTTTGCGCTAAAAAACGTAATTATAGTATTCCAATTTTGGTTTTTCTTGGTGGTACAAGCAAACTGAAGTTTGCACTCCTTTATTTTGGAAAAACCAAAATTGGATTAGTATATATTAACATAGTTGAATACCATACGTCAAGTATGCAGGAGGTGACAACATTCACCAAACCGGTATTGCAGGCATTTTCTGGTTGGGGAACCACTGATATGGGTTCTTTATTTATACTTGACACAAACTCTTTATATCTATTATTTATCCTTATACAGCAGGATAAAATTAAATATTATCATCTATATGAAAAGGATAAAAAATGAAGGCAATTATTCAACAGCGGTTAGCCGATGCAGTCAGTATGAAAATCCCAAAACTCATCAAACGGGAATTTCGTTTTCCGCAGATTCCCAATAAAACTTACGCGGTTATTGGCATGCGTCGGGCCGGCAAGACCTATTTTCTGTTCCAAATGATGAAGGAGCGCCTTGAGAACGGCATTGACCGGACGAAGCTGGTTTATTTCAACTTTGAAGATGAACGGCTTGCGGATATGACACCCAGGGATTTACACTGGATATCGGACGCGTATTATACAATGTTCCCGGAAAATCGCTCCGGCAAGGTTTACTTCTTCTTTGATGAAATCCAGCTTGTCGAGGGTTGGGAACAATATGTCAGACGTCTGATGGATACAGAGAACGTCAGTATCTTTATCAGCGGTTCATCCGCGAAGATGTTGAGCCGTGAAATCGCCACTTCCATGCGGGGGCGTTCAATTGAGGTGATCATTTCCCCGTACAGCTTTCGTGAGTTCCTGAAAAGGCAAAACACGGCTATTCCGTCTTCACTTCTGAATATCAGTAAAGCAGAGCGCTCTCTTTTGGAAAATCGGTTCCTGGATTATCTGGCTGGCGGAGGCTTTCCCGAAGCCGTCGGGCTATCTTCACCGGATCGCTGCGTTTTGCTACAGGGGTATGTAAATACGGTTTTGTTCCGTGATGTTGTTGACCGCTATAATATCTCCAATATCCATGTGCTAAAAACATTGATACGGCATCTGATTCAAAATCCGGGGTCAAAATTCACCGTCAACAAATTCTATAATCAGCTAAAATCACAGGGTTTCAGGGTCGCCAAGGGCACTTTGCATGAATATCTTGATTACCTCAGGGATGCGTTTCTAGTGGACACGATTCATCTATACACAAAATCAGAACGTAAAAGGATGATCAATCCGATTAAACCCTATATCGTTGACACCGGACTGGCCGAATCCTTTTCAATAAAACACGAACCGGAAACAGGGCATCTTCTCGAAAATTGTATTTTCGCGGAATTACGTCGCCGGCATGGGGATGTCACCTATATGAAAACGTCTTCCGGCTATGAAATTGATTTTTTCGTTACCTATGCCCACGGAGTGCGACAGGCAATCCAAGTGGCGGCCGATATCAGCAATCCGCGTACAAGGGAGCGGGAATGCCGTGCATTGTCCGAAGCAGGCGCGGCCTTTCCCAGCATTTCCCTGCTTTTGATTAATATCAGTGAGGAAGAAACAGTTGAACGGAACGGTTCGTCTATCCGCATTATTCCTGCATGGAAGTGGTTGATCGCATCACAGGGCGAGTATATGTGAAAAAATCGGGCATCTTTCATTTAGCCCTAAAAAAAGTTTACACTTTTTTCCAGAGTGCCAAACTTACAGTTTGGCGGTTGATAAACGTTCGTAGTATTTACAGCTAAACTGTAAGTTTAGCACTCCTTCAAATTGTATACTGGGAAGTGAAGGATGCCAATTATTCCTTCATAATTTTGATCACCCTGTCGTCCAAACAAGAGCGCATAAAGGTATTCATCGGTTGCTGATCATTCGTGTCATAAAAAGTCAACATCAACTGATTAAACTCTGATTGCCTTTTGGCAGGAAGATTTATGGCAGGATAGCCTTGGCTTAACAGAAGTCCGTTCATTATGAAACGCCCCATGCGTTTGTTGACGTCATAAAAAAATTGGTTTCGGGCCATTGCAAGAAATAAATAGACTGCCTGATCGTATATATCTGCCATTTCGGATGCTTTTTGTGTCATTTTATCGAATATATCAGGCAATTGTGATGCCTTGGGCGGCATATAGTCAGTACCGGCAATCGCAACCCCGCCGGAACGAAATTTACCCCAATCCAGGGCTTCTTCCTTAGCCGCTATCAAATGAAGTGCGCAGACGTTTTCAATCGTGATTTCAAACTGATTTTTTTCAATCTGATCAAATAAGGTACGCCAGGCATCTCCCTGATTCAATGCAATTTGTTGGTCAGTCAGTTTATGCCCGCCCACGGTGATTCCATCTAATAAGGTCTGAATTTCCGGTAGCGTAAAATTGATGCCCTCCAAGTTAACCGCATCAAATACAAACTCGGCTAACAGACGCTTGGCAAGCATGATCGCTTTCGCCTGATCAGGTTTCATTTTCCATTGATATTCTTGCATTGGCGTCACCATTGGTTAATTGTGAATAAAAATGAAGTCTGATTATTAACAACTCATATTTGATAGCACTTTTGCAAAACAATGTCAAAAGTATCGGCAGATAAAACTGAACAGCGCTATTCTGCGACCGGGTCAGGTTTAAAGTTTAAAGTGATTCGCATCCTATTTTAAAATCATGGTTTCGGGTTTCAGGTGTCGGGACGTTGCTGCTGAACACTGAATAATGTCCTTTTTGCGGGCTAAGTACTTGTCCACAAGTTCCTCGGCATCGCTCGCGTCGGGTTTTCAACCCCGCGGCATTATCCCGTGGGGTGGAAA
>JAOZRC010000243.1:0-4745 GCA_029940345.1 Desulfobacterales bacterium | reverse complement strand
TTATTAGTACTGATTAGTGTCCATTCGTGGTTCGCAATTCCATCGCTCTCGCCGGGTTTGCAACCCGGCGGCATTAGCCGGTGGGTTGCAAACCCACCTTGAGCAGTGCATAAAATACGGGAAAACTTTTGTCCAAGTACTTATGCAACACCATATCAATTTTGTACTTGATTTTTTTAAAAGAAAAGCTTTTAAAGAAGTGTAAGCTTCAACCTGCGTGTTCCACCAGAAAAAATCCAAAATGAAATATTATAACTTGGGATACTATAGTTATTTTTAATAATACAGAATAGTTCGAATGATGAGTGAGAGATTTTCCGCTTTCGGTAAAATTTCTGTAATGAGGTTAAAATGAGTGTACGGTGCGGTGATGGATAATTTTTACGTTCTGAAACGAGGTGTGATAAAGGAGAATCATATTATGTTGACTACAAACCACCCGATTATCGGTCAAATTGAAGTTATGTCGGACATTGAAAAATTTCAGTTGGTTGATATGATTTTGACACAATTGGACAGTCCGGATTCGGAAGTTGACAGATGGTGGGCTAAAGAAGCAAAATCACGCTGGAAGGCATATAAAGAAGGAAAACTGAAAACTGTTTCCTACGACGAAGTAATGGAAAAATATCGTATATGAATATCCGTTTTTTAACAGTGGCACAGAAAGAACTTGATGAGGCAGTTGAATGGTACAACCAGCAAGCTCCTGATCTCGGGCTAAGATTCCTTGGAGAGGTAAACATGTCTCTTAGCCGTATAGCTGATTATCCATTCTCCTGTGCGGAAATTAAACCCGATATTCGTCGTTGTCTGGTGAATAAGTTTCCGTATGGTTTGATATACCGTCAGGATAAGGATGAAGAATTTATTGTGATTATTGCCATTTCTCATTTGCACCGCAGGCCGGGATATTGGCATGACAGAATCAAGTAAGGCGATTTTAATTTAACCACTCACCATTGATCGGATTTAAGGAGGTCGCATGATTAGCAAGGCTTTGATAGATGAATTTGAAAAAATTGCCGGTTCGGAAAATATATTTACCGATAAGACGGATCGGGTGGCCTACTCTTATGATGCCGCCGTTCTGGATGCGGTGATGCCAGCGTTGGTTGTGCGGCCCGTTCACAATGAGGCGCTTGGACAGATTGTGCGTTTGTGCAATGATAACCGTCTTCCGTTAACCGTGCGCGGCTCCGGAACGAATTTGAGCGGCGGAACTGTGCCTTCGGCTGAAGGCATCGTCGTGGTAACCAATGCACTGCAAAAAATTTTGGAAATCAATACCGCAGATATGCTTGTAGTGGTTCAACCGGGCGTGGTAACGGCCAAACTGGCAGCGGCAGTAGAGGCTAAGGGCTTGTTTTATCCGCCGGATCCCGGCAGCCAGGCGGTTTCCACCATTGGCGGCAATGTGGCCGAAAACGCTGGCGGATTGCGCGGGTTAAAATACGGCGTCACCCGTGATTACGTGATGGGTATCGAATTTTTTGATGTGAACGGTGAATTGGTCAAAACCGGCTCGCGCACAGTGAAATGCGCCACCGGTTATAATCTGACCGGATTGATGGTTGGCTCAGAGGGTACGCTAGGCGTGTTTAGTGAAATCACTTTGAAATTGATCCCCAAACCGGTGCATTACAAAGCGATGATGGCCGTTTTTGACAAAATGGATGACGCATCACAGGCGGTTGCAGCCATTATTGCCGCGCATATCGTTCCGGCAACCCTGGAAATTATGGACAATTTCACGATTCGGGCGGTGGAAGATTTCAGCAAAGCCGGTCTTCCCACAGACGCCGCCGCCTTGCTGTTAATCGAAACAGACGGCCATCCCGCTCAAACTGAGGAAGACGCCGCCAAGGTGGAATCGATTTGCCGTCAAAACCGGGCGACATCGATTCATGTTGCCCAAGACGCAGCCGAACGGGATAAAGTCTGGCTGGCACGTCGCAACGCGCTTGCCGCGCTTGCCAAGCTAAAACCGACACTGGTGTTGGAGGACGCGACCGTTCCGCGCAGCCGAATTCCGGAAATGGTGCGCGAAATACAGGCGATTGGCAGCCAATATGATCTGCCCATCGGCATTTTCGGCCACGCCGGGGACGGCAACCTGCATCCGACGATTCTGACAGACAAACGCAACAAAAAGGAGTGGGAACGCGTCGAAGCCGCCATTGAGGCGATCTTTGACAAAGCGTTGGCAATGGGCGGAACATTATCCGGGGAGCATGGCACCGGGATCGCCAAAGCGCGTTTTTTGGAAAAAGAAACCACTCCGGCTACGATTGTCTATTCCAAACGTGTTAAAAAAGCGTTGGACCCGCATAATATCCTTAATCCGGGGAAAATTATTGGTTAGTACAATTAAAATGAAATATTCCTTACAAGCTCCGTGGGAGCGGCATGTTTGTAGCACAATCGGTTTATATTCCGTCAGAGTCCCATCGGGTCGGTATATTGTGGCGTAATTGTGCATATCCTGTTAGGTTGTTACAAATATGTCGTCCCGATGGGACTACGAATAAACTAAGAGCAATGATTCTACAAATATACCGTCCTGATGGGACTCTGAATAAATTGCACTGGTCGAAAATTATTGGCGGTTGAATGCAAGTGTGGTTAAAGTATAAAATGGCTTTTGCGAACGACATTTTTTTAGGATTAATGATGAACTTATTGATAGAGACCTGCCAATACGGAGATTTGAATGGCTGACATGAAAGAATTAATCCGCTTGATGAAAGCGCTTGAAGACCAATTGATCGTGTGCATGCGCTGCGGCTTATGCCAGGCGGTTTGCCCGCTTTATGCTCAGACCGGACGCGAGGCGGATGTGGCGCGTGGCAAATTGGCGTTATTGGACGGACTGCTCCAGGAAATGTTTGATGATCCCGGCGGCGTCAATGAACGCCTGAACCGATGCCTGCTTTGCGGTTCATGTGCGGCCAACTGTCCGAGCGGCGTTAAGGTGCTTGAAATTTTTCTGAAAGCGAGGGCGATTTTAACCGGTTATATGAGGCTGTCGCCGCTGAAAAAGCTTATCCTGAGAGGCATGCTGGCGCGTCCTGAAAGATTAGACCGATTAGCGTCGTGGGCCGCGAAAATGCAAAAATTGGGCGTCCGGCCGGTCAATGAGACTATCGGAACCTCTTGCGCCCGATTGATGTCATCGCTTCCGGAGAATATAATTGCTCACAGGCATTTCAAACCTTTGGCCGACGAACCGTTTCACAAGCGGATGCCTGCGCTGAATTCGGCACCGGTCAACGGAAGCCCCAAGGTAGCTTTTTATGTCGGCTGTTTGATTGACAAAATCTACCCCCATATTGCCCAGGCGACGATTGATGTGCTGCACTATCACGGCGTCGGCGTCTATATGCCCGAAGGCCAGGGGTGTTGCGGCATTCCCGCACTGTCATCCGGCGATACGGCAACCTTTGCCAAACTTCTGCGCCACAATGTGCGCAAATTGGAATCGGAAAAGACCGATTACCTGGTGACCGCCTGCGCCACCTGCACGTCGGTTATTAAAGAGATGTGGCCTGTAATGGCGGCTGATCAGGATGACGCCTTCCAAGCGAGGGTTCAGGCGTTGTCAGACAAGACCCTGGACATTAACCAATTCCTGGTGTCAAAGATCGGATTGAAAAAAGATGCTCAAAATCCGGAGACGGCACCCACAACCGTTACGTATCACGACCCATGCCATCTGAAAAAAACCATGGGTGTTTTTGCCGAACCGCGCGCGGTGATCAAAGCGGCTACGGGATATAAATTGGTTGAAATGGATGAAGCCGATGCCTGTTGCGGCATGGGGGGCAGTTTCAACCTTCAATATTATGATCTCTCATCCGATATCGGTAAAGTGAAATGCGCGAATATACTGGCAACCGGCTGTTCCGTATTGGCAACCGGCTGCCCGGCTTGTATGATGCAAATTTCCGATGCGCTCTCCCAAGCGGGCGCTGATATTGCTGTAAAACATCCCATTGAATTATATGCTGAAATGGTGTCTTGCGTAACCTGTCAAAAGCCTCTGCATTACGATGGAAACCGGTGTGGCCACAGTTCGCAGCAATAAATGAAAATGATTCAGAACCAGCGCCCAGGAAAAACAGGCTCTAAGGACATTCTTAACAATTAGCATGCGTTTACCGCATATTGATCGCATTGAAGGGCTATTAATATTATTATGGACAGTTATTTAAAAATGATGAAACATATGGCCGATTTGTATCGGCAATATGAGACCCAAATGACTGATATTGCAGTTGATATCGTAGATTTTACCACATTTATTAAAAATTTGGATGAATCCCGTTTTCATCAGATGATGGCAGGCATTCCTAAATTGATCGGCAGCGTCACAAATCCTCTTTCCGGGTATAAATTTGCCTTAGAGGATTTGAAACGGCTTACAGAAGCTGACAACCGGTGGGCTGAGGTGCTGCGTGCCACAAGAGACATGCCGCTCTATATGGACCTGACCGATCCTGCCTATGAAAAACAGGTATATGAAACCGCGGCGCTGCTGACAGACCTTTACCCAAAGGAGGATGAACTGCATGCGGTTGATACCCACATTGTCATTGAGCAGCAGAAACACCCTGTCATTCTCCATCTGGGTTCTAAACTTGCTCTTTCAAAGATGTCTTTGAAATCGTTATCAGCGCCAATTTTTTGTAGTTTTGTGGTGGCTATGTATAAAGAACACAACCGCATTCGCACTAGAGCAGAGC
>JAOZRC010000939.1 GCA_029940345.1 Desulfobacterales bacterium | reverse complement strand
CTACATGTTGCCAAATTTTTTGATTCTGGCTATCTCAGGAACAAAAATGGCTGACAAATTTTAATTTACCAAAGTAGAACTAAATAATGCTTGCAATTTTATACAAAATAGCGTGCAATAGTAAATCTCGGTTTAACCCTTTTAATGGAAACTATAAAAGTGTTTACCTTTTGCTGCCCGGAATATTAGAGCTATATAATCATCAATGCCTTTTTTTGATCTGAAGGAATAGCATTTTTATGATCGTTTTTTGTGAGGAGTGCGGAGCCAGAAATTATATTGAATCGGCTTTAATCAAGTCAAAGGCGAATGATTTTAAATGTCGGATTTGCGATGATCTGATACCGATTCCGACAACGAAGTCCGGTGATGATGGAACTGATCACGTTCAAATTCAGGATTATAAAATTCTGATTGTTGATGATGTGTCCAACAACCGCCTCATTATGGAAAAAATTTTGGAGGAACTCTGCTCTGTTATTTTGGCTTCAAATGGTGAAGAGGCCTTAAAGCTTGCCATTGAAGAAAAACCAGATCTGATTTTACTTGATATTATTATGCCGGGTATGAATGGCTATGAGGTCTGCAAAACCTTAAAGAAAAGCAAAAAAACACGTCATATCCCTGTTGTTTTCGTGACTGCTAAAGACGATGCGGTGGATGAAGAAAAAGGGTTAAAGTTAGGAGCGATTGATTATATCACCAAACCTTTCAAATTTTCCATTATTAAAGCCCGAGTTGCCGTGCATCTTGAATTAAAACGCCATCAGGATAATTTGAAATGGCACGCTCAAAAATTAAGCTTATCCAATAGAAAGCTTAAACATCATATTATTAAACAGCAACAGATTGAAAAAAAAGGGCGTCGTTTTCAAGATCAATGGTTGAGAGCATTTAATGCGATCGCAGATATTGTAACAATCCAGGATATTGAGAGAAAAATTGTTCATGCGAACCAAGCGGCATGCCTGGCGATGAATGCCAGGCCGGAACAACTGGTCGGCAAATATTGTTATGATGTTTTCCATGGTGGCAAGGCTCCCTGCAAGGGGTGCCCGTCTATTGAAATGTTTTCCGATTCGACGCTTCACCCGTTTGAAATACATCATCCGAAAATAAAAAGAACATTTCTGGTTTCCAATACACCCATATATGATAGTATGGGAAAATGGGTGGGATGGGCGCATACGGCCAAAGATACGATGGAAAAAGAAATGATTAAATCCCAACTTCGCTATATACGCAAAATGGAATTATTGGGAACTCAGACAATCAATATTTTTAATCATTTCAGAGATATTTTAAGTGGTATCTTGTCAGACAGCCAACGTATCCGTGAACAACACCAAAACCATGACGGTGTCTCCGGCAGCGTCGTTAAAATCGGTGAAGCGGTTAAGCAAGGCGCTCTGATGATTGATGGATTGGAAAAGCGGATCAAACAAATGCGGCAACAAGAAAATCTTCAAGAAAAAGTAACCGATCTTTCCCAGTTGTTGGGACTATTGCAGCATTCGATCCGAACCGGAAGTGATAAAATTATCAATATCCATATTGATGTACCTGAAATTTTACCGATATACGGTGACGAGGCCGCGCTAAATCAGATTTTTATGATTTTATTTGATAATGCCCGTGAAGCCATGACAACGGGCGGAACATTATTCATTGAAGCCAAACGGGCGGGGAAAAATGCATGGGTCTGTATTCGGCATACGAATAATATCAACAAAGAAACCTCCGGCTGTTTGGGTGAGACGCTCCTTATCACTCAAAATTCCGGGGACTCTGATGATTTAGAGCCGTCGCTCATCTATGGTTTAGTCAAAGAGATGGGTGGAAAAATCAGTTGTGAATCTGACTCGAATTGTGGTATCATTATTACATTATATTTCCCTTTGGTTTAATCAGTTTAATGAACCTGATGCCCGGCATCAAGCAGTTCATATTTTATTTTTATAATATAGGGGTATCCTTCTTGTGAGGCTAAAAGTGGTTTACGCTTTTCTCCAGAGTGCTAAACTTACAGTTTAGCATTGGCGGGCACCGAATGCCAAACT
>JAOZRC010000242.1 GCA_029940345.1 Desulfobacterales bacterium | reverse complement strand
AAACACAAAACGCTATTGACAATCACCACAAGATAATATAAATGTCAAGTAGCCAATAAATTAAGACATAAACAATTAAAAATTCAATAATGCCGTTCAGGAATTACAGACCGTGAGGCTGTAAAAACGATTGTCTTAACGTTGGCTAAAACCTGGGCGGCATTTTCAGTTTAAGGCGGGGGTATGGCAAAGCATCAATCGGAAAATTTCAGCTACAAGGAAGCTGTGGAGCTTAGGCACAGGCTTGAACGTTCAGGCAATGGCGAACTATGGGAAGTTATCCCTTGCTCCGTAGCTGAACGTTACACGCTGAAGCGGATCCGCTTTGAATCACCGGAAATCACCGGGACATTTGATCTAACCGGGCTTTAGAAAGGAGGTGCTATACTTGGCACGGTCATAATTGGTGATTTTGAAATATGTCTTACGCCTATGAATTAAGGTATTGATCAATTATAAAATCACCAATTATGGCCTTCGCGAGTATATCATGGCAAGAATAGCTAAACGATCACTTAAAAACGGTTTTATCTATGTGATGGACTTCTTTGACCAGGACGGCAAAAGACAAAGAATCCAGTTACCGAAGGGAACTCTGAAAAAGGATGCCGACAAAGCTCTTGACGAAATCAAATCCAAACTTAGAACCGGCGCGTATATACCGGCAAAAGAGATGCCTTTGTTTTCAGAAGTTGCGCAACGGTGGCTTGCACACAAAAAGACCAAAATCCGAGCGACAACCTGGGCCATGTATGAAGGCCATACAAGAAATCATTTTTCAGAATTGAATGGCATGAAAATTGACCGAATCACCATAGCGACAATTGAAACGTGGATTGCAGAGCGTGAGCGGGTGTCAATGAACGTGGTTACGATCAGAAAGATGCTGGTATGCTTAAATCAGATCATGCAATACGCTGTCAGACATCGTTATATAACCATCAATCCTGTTCGTGATGCTGAGAGACCGCGTAGCACCGGACACAAGAAAGCAATCCGGATTTTATCACCTGGACAGATTCAAGCGTTCTTGGGATGCGTAACGAACCGGAAATATAAATTATTATTCAAGCTGGCTGTCCTGTCAGGGATGCGTCAAGGCGAAATCTTAGGCTTGCAGTGGAATGATATTGACTATACCAACAGTCAGATAAGAGTCAGGCGATCATTTAATCACGGGGCTTTGTATGATACTAAAACAGCTAAATCAAGACGTAATATAGACATCGGATGCGATATGATGAAGGGGCTTAAAAAGTGGAAACTGCGGAGCGCTCCGAACGAACTTGATCTTGTTTTTCCGAACGATGCCGGAAAGCACAATCATCATAGCAACATGGTCCGGCGGCACTTCAAACCGGCGTTAAAAAAGGCGGGTGTTGATGAAATCCGTTTTCACGATCTGCGGCATACATACGCAAGCTTGAAAATAGATCAGGGTGAAAATATCGTTTATATCAGCGAGCAGTTAGGCCATGCAACACCGACAATAACATTGAACGTCTATTCCCATCTATTGAATAAGGTGAACACCGAATCTGCAAATAAATTTGAAAAAGCGTTGTTTGGCTGATGACACGTTTTTTTCAACATGGCACGAAACTGGCACGAAATGAAAAAAAAGGCTTACGTTAATATGTGTAACCTATTGAAATCATTGGTGCCCCCGGCAGGAATCGGACCTGCGGCGCACGGATTAGGAATCCGATGCTCTATCCACTGAGCTACGGGGGCCATTCGGAATGTAATAAGCTGCCAGTTTCAAATTTTCAACATTGACCTTGAGGGATTGCAAACAAATATCTCGTCGCTTTTTATTATGAAAATGACTGTACACCCCAAGTACGAAAATTTCTTATACCAATTCCGGCGTCTTTGCAAGCTTTCTTCACCGCCTTATAAAATCTTTTGATGGTATGTCATTCACGTTTGTCGGTTTGCATGGCAGCAACGCTGTGGAAGCCATTTTTATAGGTCGGATTAGCGAGAGTGTAATCCGATGGCAGAGACTGCTTTCGTCGGGTTTACGCTCTCGTGGCTACCAAGATAAGGCGGGACACTTCGGTGCGTTTGTAGCGCGGAAAGCCGTTCCCCGTCATTTAATGTTGCCGGAAGGTTGAAAAAGCGGAACAGCTTTCCGCTCTACATTTGTCCCGGCTTATGTTGGTAGCCGTTCTCGCGAACACGACGGACATCAGGTACCTTAACCGCTAGTCGTGAATCACATCCGCTTTTTTAACACGCCCAGAGTTTTAACCATAGATAATTCACAAAAATGGCCGGAAGCGATCGCTTTTTTATAAACGTGATAGGGTGCCTGGCCGCCATCGGCAGGATTTTTAAAAATATCATGAATTAGCAGATAACCACCCGGAAGAAGATGCCGCGCCCAGCAGTGATAATCGGTGTAAACCGCTTCATAAGAATGGCCGCCATCAATAAAAACCAGGTTTAACGGTGTAGCCCAGGCGCGCGCGGCCACTTCGGATTGGCACACTAAAGGAACAACGGTATCATCAAGCCTCGCGCGGTTTAAGGTGCGGCGAAAAACGCCGAAGGTGTCAACACGGTTGGTCAGTTTGTTAAAAAGCGCCGGATCAAAATAGGCCTCACCGGGTTGCTGCTCTTCGGAACCGGCATGGTGATCAACCGAAAACAGGATGCTGTTACGCGCCTTACAAGCGCTTCCGATGTAAATGGCGGATTTGCCGCAGTAACTGCCAATCTCCAAACACGGCCCATTGGATGCGGCTTCGTAAGCATATTTGTAGAGCGCCTGGCCTTCTTCCTCGTCTAAAAAACCTTTGACCTGAGATAATAATTGAGAACTGATTTGCATTCGTTTGTGTAATTTTAATATGACTAAGAATCTCGTTTCCGCCAGTTATCTTTCTAAATAGTTAATATGCGCTGAAACGCTATTTGGCAAGCGAATTTTTTGAACCTTGACACCCTACTGTTTTGTTGACATCAATCCCCATTTTAAATATCATAAGCGCATGGTGCGAATAGCAAGAGCGGTTGTTCCATATTACGTTGCGTGGCGACAGGCGTCCGTTAAATAATATCTCAGGTGCTTATAAATGTTTTACCGCGGATTAAAACTCAACATTGCGATTCATACAGCGATTCTTCTGATTATCGGAATGACATTGATCGGATTTGTTTCGCTCAATACGTTTCAGCGGGTTTTGATTCAATCCGAATCAGACCGGGGTCGTCTTTTACTCAAGGCGATGGAGAGTCATTCTGCCGTATTTCTTGATCCTCTGACCGGTCAGATTAACGACGAGTTTAAATATATGTTTCAAGAGATTGTGCTAAATTCCGGATTTTGTTATGCACGATTGACAGATATCAAATCAGAACAGCAGATAGAGATTGGCCTGAATGACGGCGCTTTTGATCATCATATAAGTAAAATTATCTCTGGCGCCATGCAAACGGGCAAACCTTTAAGCCAATTGGCCGGTGTGGCCTGGGACGTTTTGGGGAAGCAACCCCGCTATGCTGTGCTGGCGGCACCTCTTTTCGGACAAAACCGTGTTACCGCGGGTGTCGGTATTGTGTTTGACCTTGATAAAAATTACCTGTTTTTCAGGCAAACTCAATTTGTTCTTTTTATCCTGATGTTAATCAACACGGCTATCTTAACATTCATCGGCACGTTCAGTATGGGAAAAATTATCGTAAGACCGATTCAACGACTGGTGGACCGAATGGATGCGTTTAATGAATATGATCATCAAATTATTTTCAGTGATAAAAAAGATAGCGAATTCAACATATTATCCAAATCAATTAATTCTATGGTGCGTCGTATCGCCCTGGATAAGGATAAATTACAGCAAACGATCCGTTCCCTGGAACAATCAAACAGTGAACTGAAACAAGCTCAAAATGATGTTATCCGTGCGGAAAAAATGGCCTCCGTAGGACGTTTGGCAGCCGGAATCGCTCATGAAATCGGCAATCCCATCGGTATCGTAATGGGGTACATGGAACTTTTGGGGCAGGATGATGTCACTGACGATGAACGCGCAGAGTTTTTAACCCGCGCGGAAGGTGAAATCAGCCGGATTGACGTAATTATCAAACAACTGCTAAATTATTCAAGAACGTCAGATTATCAATCCGAAACGGTCGCGGTTCATCAGGTTATCCAGGATACACTGGAGATCGTTAAGTTTCAGCCGGTAATGACGGCCATTAAAATCCGATCAGAGCTTACGGCGAAAAATGACAGCGTCAGAGCGGATGCGGCTCAGTTGCGCCAGGTTTGTCTGAATCTGATTCTGAATGCTGCGGACGCCATAGCGGACAGCGCCAACGGAGATAACGGTCAATTACTGATTACCAGTGCGCTACGCACGGATACGGATGTTGACGCCGCATTAAACACGCCTGCCGGTGCAAACGCAGACCCGACTGCATTGACCCGCCAACGTACTGTTCTGGTAGTAAATTTCACAGATAATGGTGCCGGCATTGCGCCTACTGACATTGATTACATTTTTGATCCGTTTTTCACGACCAAAGAACCGGGTAAAGGCACCGGGTTGGGGCTGTCCGTCAGTTTTAAAATCATTGAAAGGCTGGGCGGCATCATATCAGCCGCCAGTGATGGGACTGGAGGAACGACCATGACCATTCAATTACCGCTGTATCAGGAATTGTCTTCTGACGCCTAAACATGTAATTTATTTACAAAAATTCCGTACCAATCTCTTTTTCCACACCAAAAATATAGGCAATCAAAGCAGCGCGCAGCCACATGCCATTACGTTCCTGACGCCAATAGGCCGCCCGCGGGTCTTTATCGACCGCCACGTCAATCTCATAGCGACGGGGCAACGGGTGCATAATGGTGCAATGGGGCTTGATGATACCAAGATGTTCTTTTTTAAAATGAAAATCGGGATAAGCGTCGATTTCACCAGACGGGTCATCGGCGTATTCCTGCTGGATGCGCGTCATATAAATGGCGTCTGCTTCCGGCATAATAGATCTAAAATCATCACTTTCGTAGAATTTGATGCCATGTTTGTTTAAAAAAGCTTTAATATCATCTTTCATCCTGAATATTTGAGGGGAAACAAAATACAAGGTGACGTCCCGGTAGTTTTTCATCAAATAGCTCAGGGAACGCACGGTACGACCTCGCTTCAAATCACCCACCATGGCGATTTTTTTACCGTCCAGACCTCCGATATGCTTGAATGATCTTTCCAACGTGTAAATATCCAGCATCGCTTGGGTCGGATGTTGATCCGGTCCTGAACCGCCATTAATCACAGGAACCGGTCGATCCGTCTGATTGAGCACCCACGCGGTTTTTTCAGCAAAACCGGCTTCGGGGTGGCGGACAATAATCAGATTGACATAGCTGGCAAACGTTCGGATGGTGTCTTCCTGGGATTCACCTTTGACTTCTGAACTGGTGGATGTTTCCCGGGTTTCAGAAACTTTCAGACCCAGGATATGGCAGGCATTTTGGAATGATAAAAACGTTCGTGTAGATGGCTGAACAAAATAGAGCATGGCGCGTTTATGCGCTAAGAGCGAACGAAGTTTTTGCGATCCCATTTTGGTTTTCGCCATCCGTCTAATCTGATTCGCCAAATTGCAGATATAATCCAGAAACGGCCGGTTAAACTGTTGGGCAAAAATAATATCAAACAGCTTGCCTTCGGCAAGAAAACAGTCTTTCTTATCGTCAGTATCGCCGTGATAAAATTCTTCCCAACCTTCGTAAATTTGACAAGTCGGTTCGACAATCGCGCTCATTATGCCCCTCCCGTTTAGTGGATTTTAAAAAACATAATTGTCTGAATCAGAATTTACCAGTCCGATTTCAGAATGGTAAAAATTCTGTATCCGATTCAAAAATTATGGCAAAATATAAATCCGGAGTGCGAAAGTTAAGCGAAGCGGTCTTTCGCAAAGCTATATTGCGAAAGACCGTTCCGCTCCGTTCCTCCGCTCTGCTTAACTTTCGCATTCCATAATTATTATTGAATTTGAATAAGATACAAAATTCAGTACATTCTTTAATTCTGATTCAGACATCTCCTAATCCCGTTTAAATTTGCTATAATCCGGTCGTTGATACCGGGTTTCTTCGCCGCCTTCCATGGACAGCAACGCCTCGACTTTCAACGGCAGGCCAAATAACTGGATGAAGCCTTGCGCATCTTGCTGATTATAGACATCTTCTTCACCAAAAGACGCATAATCCTCGCGATACAGGCTGTAGGGACTCTTGCGGCCCGCATTGATGATGTTGCCTTTGTATAATTTTAACCGCACCACGCCGGTGACCCGTTTTTGGGTTTCCCTGACAAACGCATCCAGCGCCTCGCGAAGCTGAATAAACCATTGGCCGTTATAAACCAGTTCAGCATATTTCACCGCGATATTATCTTTATAGTGCATCGTATGCTTATCAAGACATAAGCTTTCCAGGGACTGGTGGGCGCGCATGATAACTGTTCCGGCAGGGGTTTCATATACCCCGCGGCTTTTCATGCCCACTAAACGGTTCTCGACGATATCCACCCGTCCGATGGCATGCCTGCCGGCAATTTTGTTCAATTGTTGAAACAGATCAACGGATGAAAGCGTTTCACCGTTTAAACTGACCGGGTTGCCACGCTCAAATCCGATCTCAACATATTCGGCCTCATCCGGTGCGTCTTCCGGACTTTTGGTCAACTGGAACATTTCCGCCGCCGGTTCGTTCCATGGGTCTTCCAATAAGCCGCCTTCATGGGAAAGATGAAAAATATTGCGGTCACGGCTATAGATATCTTTTTCGGTATGGATCACCGGGATATTATATTCAGCCGCATATTTCAACGCATCCTCGCGACTGCGGATATCCCATTCGCGCCAGGGAGCGATAATTTTAAGTTTGGGATTGAGAGCCATCACCGTCAGTTCGAAACGCACCTGGTCGTTACCTTTACCCGTGCAACCGTGCGAGATCGCATCCGCACCTTCGGCTTCGGCAATGGCAACCATGTGTTTGGCGATCAGCGGACGCGCAAATGATGTGCCCAGCAGGTAATCCCGTTCGTAAATCGCACCGGCTTGAAGTGTTGGGAAGACATACTCGTTTAAAAATTCCTCACGTAAATCCCGCACAAATAATTTACTCGCGCCGGATGCCAGGGCTTTTTCTTCCAAACCGTCCAACTCCTCTTCCTGTCCGAGATCAGCCGTAAAACAGATCACTTCGCAATTAGCGAAATTATTTTTCAACCAGGGGACGATCACGGATGTATCCAATCCACCGCTATAGGCCAGCACCACTTTTTTAATTTTATCATCTGTCATCTTAGTTCTCCTACAAGAGAAAACCCCGACATTTGCCGAGGTTTTACATTCCCGCATCAAGATGCCGCTTGGGAAAAACGGCGCTTCGATTAATTTTCACTATCATTAAAAATGTTGAATATATCGCAAAAAGAAGCGGACGTGTCAAGATAGAAATCGGTGCTCGTGCTTTATTTTATTTGTCGCCGTTATTCATTTTCAAAACGAATCCGGGCTATCAACATAAGCCGGGACAATAAATGTAGTCGTAGGTTGGATTGAGGAACGAAACCTGACTAATTCAGGCTGATG
>JAOZRC010000241.1 GCA_029940345.1 Desulfobacterales bacterium | reverse complement strand
CAACGACGCGAGGATCATTTTTTTGAATTTCCTCCAAAATAGCCAAACTCTTATCCGTGCTGCCATCATCAATAAAAATAATCTCAAATTCTATCTTTTGCATGGATAGCACTTCAATCAGTTCTTTATATAAAATCGTTACATTTTTTTCTTCGTTTAGCAGTGGAATAACAACCGACAGTTCCAAAGGTATTCGCCTCCGTGTGATTTGTATTTAGGTAATTCCCAAAATGTCTTGTAAATTCGGATGACTGTGTATGGCAGTTCGGTTCAAACATTAGAATTATGTGATTTATTCAGATGAATAATCAGATTTTTTCTTCATACAAATCTGCAACAGGAAAACACAAATCATAATCATTCCAAAAAAGGTCGCCATATTCAATCGTAAACTTTTTAAACTCTTCAATATCAAGATATTTTCTTATCAAAGGATTCAGCGACTTGTTCAAAAAATGCCCAAAATCAATGACTCTTTCCGTGTCATCACTAAAGCGCAATTGCAATTTGTGTTTTTCTATATATGCAGCATATTCAATATCAATTGTTTCGCCTTCTTTCAGACTGGTTTTATTTTTTGGGTAATTTTTTTTGTTGCTACTTGTTTGTGCAGAACAAAGTAATCTATCCATATCAGAACTATCTCCTCTGCAAAATGCCTTACAAGTATCTTAAAATCTCTGATTTTTTTGTTATTCAAAGGTTTCTTGCCTCTTACCGCAGAAAACCGAATTTCTTCAATTTCACCGTTATTGATTATAATTTCAGCCTTATTTTCTGTTCCTTGATATTTACCATGAACATGAATCGGCTCATGCTCATTTGAATAGAAAAGAATAATCAGTCCGAAGTATTCGTATAATTTTGGCATATATGAATCCGCTACTCAAAAAGTGGTACTCTCCATTTTGCGGCTACCAACATAAGGCGGGGCAAAAGCACCATAGTGTCCCGCCTTATGTTGGTAGCCCATTTTGCCTTGAAAGCAGTTTTCACCTGTATTGTTAGCTGGGTAATGAAGGATTCCTCAAAATTTTACGATAAATGAATTCAAGCTCGTCACCAGCCTGCTGTATTGAAAATTTGCCAGCGGCAATACGTTTTCCCAGTGCGCCCTTTTGAGCAGCCAAAGGGGCGTTTTCCAAAGCATCTGACATTTTTGAGGCTAAATCTTCAACCGAACCGGATTTGGCATAATAACCCGCTTCTTCCAAAAGGGAACGATTATTAGTAAAATCAAAACAAACAACGGGCAGACCGGCCGCCATATAGTGAATTATTTTACCACTGGCTTCACCGGATGCATCGGTTTTAGGGTCCACGGCAATATCCGCAACAGACAACCATGCGGGCAGATCATCGTAAGACACTTCTCCGGTTAGACGGCAATAATCGGTTAAACAGTGTTGCCTGATATAAGGTTTGACACTGTTTTCAGGATAGCCTGCCAGTATAAAAAACAGATCGTTGCGTTGTGCAACTAAAAGTCGCATCGCTTCCAATAAATTATTGATGCCCTTTCCCGGAAGCAAAGAACCGGTGTAAATGATAATTTTCGGAGTTTTGGGAACACCCAACTTTCTTTTAGTTTTATTTTGAACTACGGGCGCTTCAGAGCTTTGATGAAAAAAAACGGCCGGAATCATATCCTGGACGAGGCTGATTCTTCCTGTGGCGACACCGAACTCATTTTGTAAAATAGTTCGACTGTTTTCCGAAGAACACACAAAATAATCCGGCATTTTACAAATAACGGCTTCAACCATCCTGAAGAGCCTCAGAATAAGCGGCCATTTTTTTAATTTTTCATACGCCTGTAGTTCACCGGACAAACTGCCCTGCATATCCATCAATAGACGTAATTTCAGTCCGGGTAAAAGGGTTTTAACGCTCCATCCCAATAAAGCGCCCTCATGCAAATGGCCATGTAAAATATGGGGACGCTCTTTGAAGGCGACCTTTAACACCAGAAAAAAAAGAAGTATGTCAGCCAAAAATTTAAATGGTGAATACCCCGCATCGGTTTGATAATAGCCGGGTATTCGATAAATTCGCCGGATATCAATCCCCTTTACAGGCCCACCATGATGGTAGGTGCAAACAATAATGCGGATCTGTTTCGGTTTCAGCGCCATGATTTCATTTTTAATCCGGATATGACAGCCGCGATTGGCGAAAAACGGTGTCGGCGCAATGTGTAATGATTTGATTTTATAATGATTATTCATTGGCGTAGCTGTCTTAAAATAAAGAACCACTGCCCCAGGCGGTGGTTTGGATGAAAGCATGCTTAAAAGATAATTCTACGATTTAGGATTGACAGTAATAAAAAAGTAAGATTTGGTTTTGATAAACAACGCATAGATGCCTGTCCCCATTAAAAGCATACTGATAAATGTTAAAATCAAAGTGGGGAACAGGCCGATATGGAGCGATAGCCAGCTCCATCCCACCAAAGGAAGTAAACTCTGGCGCACAACTGTTTTAAGACGATTGTTATGGGCAATCTTATCAGCAATCAATGGAGAATGTTTATAATAGAGTTCTACGAGTCGCTTGCCAACCGTGTTAGTTAATAGGCAACTATCTCGGAATTGGCGCAGTAATTTCACATGCGGTTCATGGAGTGACCCATACGCAGCGGTAGCGATAAAACAACCGCCTCCGCCACCGCCGTCGGAAGATGCCGTTGTAACGCCAATGGCATTGAACCAGGTGTCCGCCATTACTTGGTAGCCGGCGTCATTGGGATGCAGGCCGTCATCCGACAATGTGTTCCATTGAGCGGCTGTCGCGCCGTACATATCGGCAAGGAGCGCACCTTTTTGCTGCGCCAGTGCAATAATCTCAGGGCTGAAAAAGTTGCCTACATCTGTCTCAGGATGGGGGGTCAGCGTTGCGATAACCACTGTGAGACCGCGCGCCAGGCTCTTATCAATCATAATGCCTAAATTACGAATCGTCGTATTTCGCGACACCCCTATATTGATATCATTGGCGCCATCCATTATCAAAATGTGCGTCGCATCCGGATTGTCATCCAATACCTGATCAATACGATTGACGCTGTCAAAGGTCGCTTCACCGCGTGCGCCATAGTTTAACACCGGAACAGAACGGCGAATACTGCTATATAAAGCTTCCAGTTTAGGTTCATACCCACCCACCCTGGCTCCGTTGGGATTATAAGTGATATACGGATAACCGACCGTAATGCTATCGCCAAAACCAATGATGATGTTGCCTGTAGGCCTGCTTGGTTCGGGCGTTTCGGTGGGTTCGGGAGTTGCGGTAGGTTCGGGAGTCGGCGTCATATCCGGTTCAGCCAATACAGCTTTGTCAATTGTTCCGATGGTAATTATTAGCAGAAAGATTAAAAATATTCGAATGATTAATTTTTTATTTTTTAGCATTTTCAGTGTCCCGGTTTCAGAGTTCATTTGTTCAATCCTACTTCAAGTAGCGCAATGGCAAAGATTGAATCTGTCCTCCGTTTTCAAGATAAATCGAAGCTTTGGCCGTATCAGACACTGATTCCGGCAACGCCGGAATCTGACTGACCGATTTGTTAATCATTGCCAGATAAACATTATCAGAGACGTTTTCTTCGGTTTCCTCTTCCCACTTCACGCCATATCGCACGCTTGAGTAATTACGATACTTCCCGCCGCCATCATACCCCGCCCAATACACCCATAGATTTCCGACGTCATTCATACCAATAATCGGCAAAATATCGGGAACAGCATTATCTAAATTTACCTTTTGAGGGTCAGTCCAACTGTTCCCCTTTCGGCTAATGTAATAGATATTGTCAACGTTGCCATCAAATCCCGACCACGCAATGTGGGGAACATTATCGGAAGAAACCACAACAGAGGGTGCCGTATTGGATGCGAAACCGGTGGGTATCAAAGTCGGTTGAGACCATGCGCCGCCATCCGACAGACTGTAAAAAAGTTGGCTTTGTATGCCATTGACCACCGACCATACCACCCAGGTGACCCCGTCAGCGCCCTTGCCAATACAGGGAAGTATATCAGAGGAATCCGTATTGGTGATGCGCACATCCTTTGACCAACGGTTGTTTTCAAAACGACTATAAACGATTTGAAAATTGTCACCATCGGATTCTGACCACACCAGTTCGGCTTTGATATTTATCCCGGAAATTTGCTCCGCCACTGTCATTGTTCCGATGCCTAGTATGCTTATGAGCAGGCAGATCGAAAACAGCGATCTTTTTATTACAAATAGATTTTTTTTTTGCATCTTCCCCTCTTTTCTTACAATTCATTATCTGAACGTTAGTATATAACCCGCCAGTCATAAGTTATCCTGACATGCTGAAATTATTGATATTTATAAAACAAACGTAAAATCCATAATTCCGATGAAATCAGCATGTTAGCAGAATATACTTTCTAAATGCTAAAGAATTTATGACTGTCGATTATATAAAATAAGTATTATAAAAATATAAAAACCAATGTCAACTTTTTTAAAGCCTCAATCGGGTTTAAGATAGTTTTTTAGCCTATCCGTCGCTCTCAATCCATACATCCGGATAGAAATCGCCTTTACTGTTGTGTGTAACTCTTACCCATTGTTCAATCTTCCTAAATTGAGAATCAAATTTACCCACGTAGATTTCCACCTTGCGACCTCCCGCCAAAATTTTATTAGAGCCCTCGCCTTCCACATAAGGCCCGGTGATAGCAATATATTTGACATGATTGCTCCACCGCGGATGATAGACCTCAAAACTGTTAATACCAGGGGCGCTGTTAATATTGACTTGCCATTGGGCGCGCCCATCCCCCGTCGTTTCTAAACAGTTAAACAGAATCAAATATCGATGAGGTTCGTCAAAGAGCCATAGCATATAGCTGTTATCAGGACTGAATGATGTCCAGCATCCCCGACCATATCGTTTCCATACGTCAGTTTTTGTATTAAGCACACCGGCATGGGGCCAAGGAAATAACCCGCCGGCACGTTGACCATCCGCTGAAAGTTGAAAATTATGCCAATTCATCGGCGTTTTATTCCAAACCAACTCACGTTGCTTGGGATGTGTTAACGGAAAGCGGTACAGCGGTTGCGTGGTGAAATAGAAATTTTCAGGTTGAGGCCCGTCAAACACGTACACCCATATTTTTTTTGTTTGCGGATCCTGCCAGACCTCAATCGCAACCCCGGTGCCCAAGTCTTGCGTACTTATACCGTTCCAATTCGTGACAAAAACATGCCGGGTCGTAATATCAGTATAAACGACCTTTTTTCCATCCGGCGTCAGCAACGGTTTAAAATAATTGGCAGTCCGTTCCGCCAAATAGCGCTCCCCACGTCCATCATTCGTATCATGGCCAACCAGTTTAAGGTTGCTGCCAAAGGCAAACGGATCAGCGCCGTTACCCTGTTCCTGAACCCAAACAACTCGCGTGTGGCGACCGGTCATTTGCTGAAGTGCATCCGAGACACGTCCTTCAGCATTGTTTATCCACCATCCTAACAGGAGGCACACTATAATAAAACTTAACTGTCTATATTTTATTTGACACATTCAAATAACATCAGCCCTGTAAACACTTTTCCCTGGAACAGGAATTTGTTAATCGTTTCAATCTCCTTGTTCAGGTGGAGACCGGACGCTTCAATCATGCTTTTCATCTCGGTCGTTGTGTAATAGCGCACATGGCTTTTTTCCAGATAACGTCGCCACCGATCCTGCATCCAGATAGGGAATGAAACATCCCGGGCAGAATCTAAAAGTGCAAGGCGCCCTCCGGATTTCATCACGCGTCGGAATTCCTCTAAAGCGATTAGCGGATGTAGATAATGATGGAATGAACAGGTACACATAATGCAATCAAATGTTTCATCCGGATAAGGAATGACTTCGGCGTTGGCCACACGGAATTCGATGTTAGGCGCCTCTGCGGACTGCAACCGGGCCTTGTCAATCATTTTCGGTGATATATCCATACCGCAAGCCTTGCCTGCCCTCAATTGTTGCGCAGCTTTAATGACAGCCCAGCCGGTTCCACAACCGACATCTAGAAAAGTATCACCTGAAGTGATATTGAGCCGTGAAATTACAAATCGCTGGTAATATCTGAACCAGGGGGCGATACGATCATCACCGTAGGAATCAGCCCATTTATTAAAACGGATGGCCGCTTTTTGCGTGTGATCATTCATTGAAAACGTTACCCATTGTCGAAAGCATAATAAGCGATGCCTTCATCACGCCATCTGCCCGAAGCAAGCATTGAATCTCTGGCGCCGCTGTTCATTGTAAAGAAATGCGTCCTTAGCGTTTCGCTATACAAACGAAAAACCGGTGCGGTTCCATTGACATAATTCAGATAAACAAAAAAACTGACGCCTTCATACCGCCACACCGTTTCCGGGAAAGTTGCCGTGATTGTATTCTTCTCATTTGCATCCGTTGTAAACAGATGGCTTTGTAAGACCGGACTGTAAAAGCGATATACAGGTATTGTATCTTCTTGCTGAACCGGATAAACATACCATACAATGCCGCGGTATTTCCAGGCATGTTCCGGGAAATTAGCAATAATCGTATCTTTTTCGTTGCTATCTATACTAAGGAGTTGCTTTTCTAACATCGTGCTGTAAAAATGATAAACGGGAATTGCGCCGTTATTTAGGGGTGCGGCATCGTCGTGTTCCAACCCATCCGCGGTGGTAAGCGGCGGATCATGATAATAATGGATGTACCCTCCGTCAAAATAGCCGGCATCATAAGTCCGGGTGCGATAGCCGCCTGGATAACTGACGCCCCATGCCATTTCGGTAACCGTAACCTGATTGCCGTTCACCGCTTCCACCCAGGCCACATGACCGTAATCGTAATTATCCGCATGCGCTTCCCTGACCGCCACCGTTTGGATCGCCGGCGTATGGTTGACTTTGAAAAAGGTACGGTTGCGGGCTTTATCATCCCAATCGCAGGTTTTAATCGGTAACCCCCAATTAGAAACAATCTCCCAAGCCGGTTCGGCACCCCAGATACAGCAAATCCGATGCCATGCCCACCAGGTGCAATTCCCTAACTGACATCCAAAAGGATTGGATGCCTCGCACGGGCAATTATCCGTATATCCTCCGCATTCATAGACTGCCAAAACGTAAGAAGGTGAAAAAAATGTGATGCCAAACATAAACAGGCAGATAAAAACAAAGCCGATACTTCGAAATCGCATACGTTCTTCCTTATCATTACTTTTTTATATTTGATTACAGATTGGCGCTCTTTTACTTTATGCAATCTTGTCTTGCAAGAGATTTTTCAGAAAAATGATTCTGATACTTGCATTTTAAATTCAGACATCTTTTTTTGAGGTAGCATCAAAAAAGGTAGGATCAATTGATGACCCTGCCCTTTTTTCAACATGTTTAATGGGTTAATGGAAATCAAATCAGCGCCGCCAGAAAACGATCTGCCGATACGATCCGCACGCCCTTAACAAAACGATCTACACCGCTTTTCATGACCACCTGATAGACAAACGGGATATTCAGCTTGGCCTTAAAATAGTGCAAATTCGGGGATGCATTCGTGTTGTTTAATTTGACTTCCACGGCAAACCACGGTTTGCCATCAATCA
>JAOZRC010000240.1:6438-7649 GCA_029940345.1 Desulfobacterales bacterium | reverse complement strand
ATTTTTCTGTTTTTACAGTTTACAATAGGATAATTTAGGAGTAAGGGATAGTAAATTTTTTCATGAACCTTCAGGCGACACTTCCCCTAAATGAACATTCTTTTTTGTAACGAAGGCTTCATCATTGATGGCGTAGCCTCTTATAATCTTTACCTGTCAATCGCTTTAAAACAGGCCGGTCACAACGTCGCGATTATCGGACGTTGGGGCGGACCCCGGGGATTTCAAAAACGTCATCGTCAGGCTGGCGTTAAAGTGATCCAATGCCCTTCGTTGACAACCAGTCATCCCTGGCTAATCAGACAGGCCCGCCGTTTTTCACCGGATGTCATTATTACAGATGCCCGCCGATCCTTTCGATTGTCTCAACGCATTCAAAAACAGACCGGCGCCCAGGTGATTACGGTGTTTCATGATCCGCCCCAACCGGATAAAACCGGAATACGGGGTATCGAAGCACTCGCCGGCGGCAGCGATGCCTGGGTGACATCTGAAAAATCAATTTACCTGGAGCTGCTGGAAATCAAGTATGATCGACCGGTCAAACTGATTCAAAGACCCATCAGCGGTGTTGTTCAATTCACCCCTTTGCCGCCCAAAGACCCGTTTCGCGTATTATGTGTCGGGCGGTTAAGTAAATGGAAAGTGCCGGGATTTCGCGCAATTGTTGAAAATGCATCTGAATTGAAAGAAAAAATTCCTTCTTTGCAGATTGATATTTTGGGCGGGGGCCGCCGCCGTGTTAATTTTTGGATATCCGCTATGCAAGGCAATCGGAGCCAGTCGGAAGCCTTTATTCATATTCGCGGCTCTAAGACCGACCCGCAGCCTTGGATTCAAAAGGCCAACCTGGTATGCGCCGGGGCGACTTCGGCCGTGGAAGCCATTTTAAGCGGTCGCCCCGTATTGGCCTTTAGCGGGTTTTGGATCGGACTGGTCACCACCGAAAATCTGGCCAATGCCGCCGCCACACATTTCGGTGAACGTCGAGGGGCTTTTTATGTAAGGGATCAACCGGAAATTATTTGTCAAAGCATCATCAAATTATACAATCAATGGCAAGATGAACATATAGCGCAGCATGTTAAAGCGGTCAGGCAGGAATTGATGCCCCACTATGACGCTAACGCTGTGGCTCAACAATTTAACCATCTTTTTTCGGTTTGAATCACTCAAAGCTTAAAATTTAGTAAATTCGACGTTGGATGTTG
>JAOZRC010000240.1:0-6338 GCA_029940345.1 Desulfobacterales bacterium | reverse complement strand
GTTGGATGTTCATTGAGGTCTTATTATGCACTTTAAAAAAAGAATTATGGTCAGCGGCGGATGCGGATTCCTGGGTTCCCACTTGTGTGAACGACTCGTTCGGGACGAAAATGATGTGTTGTGCGTTGACAACTGTTTTACCGGCACTAAAAATAATATCATCCATCTTCTCAAAGAGCCAAATTTTGAATTTATACGCCATGACGTCACTTTTCCACTTTATTTGGAAGTCGATGAAATTTATAATTTGGCCTGTCCGGCCTCGCCGGTGCATTATCAGTTCGATCCGGTTCAAACCACCAAAACCAGCGTACATGGTGCGATTAATATGCTGGGGCTGGCAAAACGGGTCAAGGCCAAAATTTTACAGGCATCCACGAGTGAGGTTTATGGGGACCCGGATAAAAAAAATCATCCTCAAAAAGAAACATACTGGGGCAATGTGAATCCCATCGGCGTACGCTCCTGTTATGACGAAGGCAAACGTTGCGCCGAAACCCTATTTTTTGATTATCACCGGCAGCATGGGCTAAAAATCAAAGTGGCGCGTATTTTTAACACCTACGGACCGCGAATGCATCCCGATGACGGGCGCGTGATATCCAATTTTATTATCCAGGCGATAAACTGCAAAGATATCACCGTTTATGGCGATGGCTCCCAAACCCGCTCATTTTGCTATGCCGATGATCTCATCGAGGGATTTATACGGCTGATGGACACACCGGATGATTTTACCGGTCCGCTGAACCTGGGCAATCCCAAGGAGTTTACCATTTTGGAGATTGCGCAAAAGATTATTGAACTGACCGCTTCTGACTCGAAAATCATTTATAAAGACTTGCCTTCGGATGATCCCCAACAACGTCAACCGGATATAACGCAAGCACGCAAAGTGCTGGGATGGGCGCCTCTGATCAATGTGGAAGAGGGCTTGTTAAAAACGATTCATTATTTTAGACATATGAATTAAATGAAGTATTATTTAGGGTGCGAAAAAATTTTGACCTGTGCAATTCATTCAGAGTCCCGTCAGGACGGCATATTTGTAGAATCAACGGGCTGATATCTCGTCAGAGTCCCATGGGGACGGCATATCAGTCACAGCATAACAGAATATGCATAATCACATTACAAATATGCCGCTCTCACGGAGCTTTTAAGGAATATTTCATTTCAATTGCACAGGTCGAAAAAATTTATTGACCTTGGATAAAATAAATGCTATATGTTTAAATTGCGGTAAGGGAGGAGTGGCCGAGTGGCTTAAGGCGGCGGTCTTGAAAACCGTTGAGTGTCAAAAGCTCCGTGGGTTCAAATCCTACCTCCTCCGCCAGAAATAACTTCAAGCAACCTACCTGGAAACGGAGAGATGGCCGAGCTGGCTGAAGGCGCTCGCCTGCTAAGCGAGTGTGGGGGTAACACTCCACCGAGGGTTCGAATCCCTCTCTCTCCGCCATCCCCTCATATCTGTTCATTTTTAAAATTTCTTGCCAAAAGATAATTATTAGCGGTATAGTTCTAAAGATTAAAACTGTAAGGCGGCATACCTCTTCAAACAACTGGCCTTTCCTGCCCGACGGTCGTATTATCTGGGAATCAAACCCCGATCTGTTTAACAGTTCCCGGAAAGAGGACTAATACCTTTGCGTGCCTTGAATATGAACCTGAATCCTTTGCAATTTCTGGCATCCTTCATATCAGGCTAAAAATAGCTTACACTTTTAAAGGAGTGCAGCAGTTGATGAACCACTGTTGAAGACGAATAGACACGAATGATTTATTTTTATTCGTGTTTATTGGTGTTCATTCGTGGTTCGCACTTTTTTATGACTACCTATTTGTTAACCGACAAATGAAGGATACCCAATTTCTATTCCATTTATTTAATCCGCGTTCCTTATCCTGATTCCAGGGGCGGATCGAATACTGAATTGATGACCCGAGGCGTAAAAAATGGTATGCATTTTGAATAAATTTTGGCAAAAACGGGTAACCTCCTTTTTTTATATTGACTGTAAACGGCTAACTATCATTTTAACCACCATTATATTAGCTTTACCAGTGAGTTCGGCAAATGCCGCTGATGTAATTATAAAAATAGGCGTTCTGGTAACAAGAGGTTCTCAACATTGCCTGGCTCAATGGGCTCCCACCGCCGAATATTTGATGAAAGCGCTTCCCGGTAAGCAGTTTGTAATTGTTCCCATCGATTTTGATCATATCACCCCAATGGTGGAAAAGGGCGCGGTTGACTTCATACTGGCCAATTCATCATTTTATGTCGAATTAGAAATCAAATATGGCGTCAACCGGATTGCCACATTGAAAAATAAGCGACTGAATGGAACCTACACCACTTTCGGCGGCGTTATTTTTTGTTTGAAAAACCGCCATGATATTAAATACATGCGCGACCTCAAGGGAAAAGATATTATGGCTGTAAAAAAGACTTCTTTTGGGGGTTGGCTTATGGCGTGGAGGGAGTTGGAAGAGGCGGGCATTGATCCGTTTATTGATTTTTCCTCCTTACAGTTCGGCAACACCCATGATGCGGTCGTTTACGCCGTCAAATTTAGAAAAGCAGACGCCGGCGTCGTCAGAACAGATACGCTGGAACGAATGCAGTCAGAAGGGAATATAAATCTTGAAGATTTTCATGTTATCCATGAACATGGCGGCGGCAATGTACATTTGCCCTTTTTACACTCCACACGAGAGTATCCTGAATGGCCTATTGCCAAAATCCGGCATACATCCGATTCGTTGGCTGAAAAGGTTGCCATCAAATTAATTGAAATGCCCGCGGACTCTGAAGCGGCGGTATCCGCCTCCTGCAGCGGTTGGACCATCCCACTGAACTACCAGCGTGTGCACGAATGCCTGAAATTTTTAAAGACCGGCCCCTATGAAAATCTTGGCAAATTCACTTTTCGGGATGTATTTGACAAGTATTGGCCCGTGATGTTAGCCGGTATGCTCTTGTTTTTGGTAATGGCCGATTCCATCGCTATTTTCATTCGGATCAACCGAAATCTCAAATCGTCACGCATCACTCTGAAAAAGGAGATAGAGGAGCATAAGCATACCGCACAGTTATTGCAGACCGCAAAAGCCGAGGCGGAAGTTGCCAATAAGGCCAAAGGAATATTTCTGGCCAACATGAGCCATGAGATCCGCACCCCTATGAATGCCATTATCGGGATGTCGCATCTATGCCTGGGAACAGAATTAAAACCACAACAGCGTGATTACATCGAAAAAGTTCACCAATCGGCCCAGTTGCTATTGCGTATTATCAACGATATCTTGGATTTTTCCAAAATCGAGGCCGGCAAACTGGAATTGGAATCGTTACCCTTTCAACTGGATGATGTGCTTAGCAACCTCAGCAACATGATTTCCATTAAGGCCCAGGAAAAGGGACTTGAAATGTTGTTTGACATTGCGCCGGAAACACCGCTGAAGTTGGTGGGAGATCCTTTACGATTTGGCCAGATTCTGCTAAATCTTACAGGTAATTCGGTCAAATTTACTGAATCGGGTGAAATCGTAGTCCGTATCCAACCGATTCGAATGACCCGGGAAACAGTGGAACTTGAAGTTATCGTCAAAGATACGGGGGTCGGGATGACACCCGATCAAAAAACCACACTCTTTCAATCTTTCCGCCAGGCGGACACCTCCACCACACGCAAATTCGGCGGCACCGGACTAGGCCTGACAATCTCCAAATACCTGGTTGATCTGATGGGCGGCCGGATCCGGGTTGACAGCGAATCAGGAAAAGGAAGCCGTTTTTATTTCAACGCTGTGTTTGGCCGGGCGGATCTCACAGATGAAAACGCGGAAGCAGGCTTTCCGGTGGACCTGGAGCAATTGAAAGTGTTGGTAGTGGATGACGTGGCCAGCGCAAGGGAAATGTTTGCGTCAACCCTCGGCTCCTTTTCCTTCCGGGTGACCTGCGTTGATTCCGGGGAAGCCGCGCTGGAAACACTTGAAAAAGCACCGGCTGACGATCCCTACCGCCTGGTGCTGATGGACAACATTATGCCCGGTATGAATGGTATCGAGACTTCGCGGATCATAAAAGCATCACCTCGGCTGGCCGATCTGACCACCCTTATCATGGTGACCGCCTATGGCAAAGAAGAAGTGATGCAGGAAGCCGAAGCGGTCGGTTTGGAAGGCTTTCTCACCAAGCCCGTAACCCCTTCCACCCTGTTGGATACAATTGTAGGGGTTCTTAGTGACAAAGGGGGGTTGCGTAAAGGGGGAACATCCCGGGACGACTGGAAAATAAGAACACTGGAGGGCATCAAAGGGGCGCATGTACTGCTCGCGGAGGACAACAAGATCAATCAACAGGTGGCACAGGACCTTTTAACTCAAGCGGGACTGCGTGTGACCATCGCCAACAATGGCAAAGAAGCCGTCGCATTGGTCGAAACGACTGATTTTGACGCGATTTTGATGGATATCCAAATGCCTGAAATGGATGGCTTCGAAGCCACCCGAATTCTTCGCGGCCAACTATCCGAAACGCAGCCGCCGATTATCGCCATGACTGCCAATGCCATGGCCGGGGACCGTGAAAAATGCCTTGATACGGGTATGAATGATCATGTGGCCAAACCCATTGAGCCAAAGCTTTTGTTTGAAACCCTGGTTAAATGGATACCGGCAGGCAAGAGAACACCAATACCGCCCATGCCACTTTCGGAAGAAAAACCGGCTGAAAAAACCGTGCTTCCTGAGAACCTGGCCGGTATTGATATCAATGTCGGATTGCGGAGAACCGGAGGGAATCGTATTCTTTACAGCAAGCTTTTAAAAGATTTTATCACGGATCACGGCAGCGACTGCCAGGTCATTACCGAAGCGCTCGCGAAGGACGACATCAAGACGGCCCATCGTACGGCGCACACCCTTAAAGGTGTCGGGGGAGGGATCGGCGCCCAGGCGCTCTATGAAAGCGCTCAAAAATTGGAAACCGCGTTCAAGGAGCGCCAATCCAGGGGCGTTCAAGTGTTGATAGAAAAGGTGGCCCAAGATTTGAGAGAAATTGTAAAAGATCTTCAAAATAAAATGGTACCTCAGCCATCTGTCAAAACGAAAGATAAAAGCACCCAACCCATTGACGCTGAAAAAATAACCCGCCTTTTAGACGCACTTCGGGAACTAGCCGAAGAGATGGACCCCGATGCGGAAGAGAAAGCCGAAGCAATAAGCCAACTGCTTCATCTTCATGGCATTCACGAGGAGTTAGGGGTTAAGCTGGTACACCAGGCGGCCAACCTGGATTTCGAAGAAGCCCTTGAAACCCTGGCAGAGCTCAGGGATCTCTTTGGCAAGCCCCATTGACCATTATGCTGAAACTGCCATCAAGACACCGCTGAGAAAAAAGGAGAAGCCAAACATGGGTGAAGCCAGTCGCATCCTTATCGTAGACGATGAGCGGCACAACATCAAAGTGCTCACTGATTTTTTGCGGGAAGATCACAAAATCATGGCTGCCAAAACCGGCGAACAGGCCCTGAAAGCCGTCCAGGGATCTAATCCGCCGGATTTAATTTTACTGGACATCGTGATGCCCGGCATTGATGGATATGAAGTGTGCAAAAGACTGAAAACCGACAGCCGCACCATGCACATCCCGGTTATATTTGTTACATCCCTTGACGCTTCTGATGACGAAGCCAAAGGGTTTGAACTCGGTGCTGTTGACTATATCACCAAACCGTTTAAACCGCTGATTGTCAAGGCACGGGTCAGAACGCATATCCAATTGAAACGCAAAACCGACCTTCTCGAAAGCATGGTTTCCCTGGATGGTCTGACTGAAATTCCCAACCGTCGTTGCTTTGATAGCACACTTGAAAAAGAAATCCGCAGATCGGCAAGAAACGGATCGGTTCTTTCGCTGATATTAATGGACATCGACTTTTTCAAAAAATATAATGACCATTACGGACATGCCGCTGGCGATGCCTGCCTGCGGCGAGTTGCCCAAGCCGTGGCGCAAGGGGCGCGAAGGGCATCTGATTTTGCCGCCCGCTATGGTGGAGAAGAATTTGCGATGATCCTGCCGGCAACGGATACGGAAGGAGCGATGTACATCGCTGAAAATGTGCGCAGCACAGTGGCCGCGTTGAATATCCGACACATCGCCTCGGATGTTGCGGAGTGTGTCAGCCTTAGTTTGGGAGTGGCAACAGTTTCGGCTGACCAAAAAATATCGCCCATTGATTTCATCAAAGCGGCGGATGTTTTTCTGTATCAAGCCAAACGAAATGGCCGTGACCAAGCTGTTTGTCTTTCTGAAATACCAAATAAAA
>JAOZRC010000938.1 GCA_029940345.1 Desulfobacterales bacterium | reverse complement strand
GCGCAGGACATTGCCGCTAAATACTGAAACCTATACCATAGATTTGAATAAGATAATCACAAAATGAAAATCCCAAATTATCGCCTTTGCAAGTAGAGTTGCCAAAATGTTCATCAACTGTTTTCACCGAATTACAGCCATCACTTAATTCCCGCATGCAGGAAAGATTGGACAAATTGGCGCTGGAAGATAAAAAACGCTAACAACAGAGGTGCGACAGCTAAAAGGGTGCCGGCTGAAATCACGGACCAGTCCACACCGGATTCCGGCGCTCCGAAGATAGCCAAGCCGACGGTTAAAGGCCGGGTTTCCACCGAATTGGTTACTACCAGCGGCCAGAGAAAGTTGTTCCAGTGATAGCTGACCGAAACCAGGCCATACGCAAGATAGGTGGGACGGGCGCAGGGAACATAGACGCGCCATAGCACGCCCAGCACGCCGCACCCTTCCATGCGGGCGGCATCCTCTAATTCACGGGGTATGGTTTTAAAGCTCTGGCGCAGCAAAAAAATGCCAAAAGCGGATGCCATATAGGGCAGCCCGATGCCGGTGATCGTATCAATCAAATTGAATGTGGCCAGGGTGCTGTAATTCTGCACAATCAGCACTTCGGGCACGATCATCAATTGGACCAGCACCAGGGCGAACATAATTTCCCGTCCGCGGAACTCAAAGCGTGCAAACGAGTATGCCGCCGAGGTGCAGAGGAGCAATTGCCCTGCCAGAATCATTGAAACCAGGATAAAAGTGTTCAAATAATACCGCAGAAAAGGCGCTTGTTGCCAGGCGACTTTAAATTGGCTCAACGTAAGAGGGGCGAACAGGTCGAATCGCACGGCAAATTCATCCGGGTGAAAAGCCGCCCAAAACGCATACAACAGCGGCGCAATCCAAATAATCGCCAGCAGCCAGGCCGCCAAAGCCTCCAAATGCCCGAATCGCTTTTTCATCGGTAGTGAATCCTTTTATCCAATATGGTAAATTGGAGAATCGCCATAGTTGCCAAAAGCGCCAGCAAAATGACCGTTAACGTTGCGGCATTGGCCGTGTCAAAAAACGAAAACGCATTTTCATAAATATAGTATAACAACAGATTGGAGGCGTTATCCGGTCCGCCTTTGGTCAGAATAAACAGATGATCCACCAGTTTAAAGCTGTTTAGCAGCGCGTTTATAAGAACAAATAGCGTAGTGGGCATGAGCAGGGGAAAGGTGATACGCCAGAAAAAGGTGCTGCGGCTAGCTCCTTCCAGACGTGCGGCCTCCTTCAATTCAGGCGGATGGGTTTGAAGCGCCGCCAGGTAGAATATCATAAAAAAGCCCGCTTCTTTCCATATCGTCATAACCATCAGACAGCCCAAAACCGTTTTAGAATCCCCTAGCCAATTATGTCCTTGTCCGCCAAACAGCGAACTGACCTGATCCAAAAGACCGATCTCAGGGGTGTAGAAGAAAAGCCAAATATTGGCAACCGCTATCATGGGCAAAATCGTGGGTGTGAAATACGCCAGTCGTACAATTCCGCGCCCGGGAATGCGTCTGTTCACCCAAATCGCCATCAACAGCGCCAGAATGATGGAAACCGGAACCGTGCCCAGCGCAAAAAGTAACGTGTTTTGCATGACTTTGAAAAACACGGGGTCTTCTAAAACGGCGCGGTAATTATCCAAGCCTACAAAACGGGAGGGACGAAATATAGTTTTATTGGAAAAAAGGGATTGTACAAACGTGGCTATGGTGGGGTAATGGGTAAAGGCAGCCAGTAAAATCGACGCCGGCAGAAGCAATAGCCAGGCATATACGCCTGTCATGCGTTTAGTATACGTACCTGATCCTCCTCTAATTTCCATCATAGCAGCGCAATTTTTTCAGCTTGCTCTGCTAATAGAATTATCAGCACGTTACGAGGCTCAACCTTGTAATGTGCATTTTTAGGCTACCAACATAAAGCGGGACACTACGGTTTGAACGTCGAACATTCAACATCCAATAAGGAAACGGGATTGAAATTCACCCTTGCGAAGGGTTTCAGCCATTGTTTCGAGGCTGTGCATCTTGTAAGGAGCAAGTCG
>JAOZRC010000239.1 GCA_029940345.1 Desulfobacterales bacterium | reverse complement strand
ACGGGACAAAATGTAAACCGACTAATGAAGGATGCCGAATCATGGTTTGATTTTATACTTCCTGCACTGTTTTGTAAGGACTACCTTTGATTTAAAACGCGAAAAATACCAATGAATAAAAAAAAACATCCTCCGATTGTATTTCAACGTCGCACAGTTAAAGCCCAACCCACGGTAGAACTGGATACGATCAGCGTGAAGGGGGCGCGCGAACATAACCTCAGAAATATTGATATTGAACTTCCCAAGAAAAAACTGATTGTGTTCACCGGTGTTTCCGGTTCCGGTAAATCCAGTCTGGCGTTTGACACGATTTTTGCCGAAGGCCAGCGCCGCTATGTTGAATCGCTCTCCGCCTATGCCCGCCAGTTTATCGGGCAGATGGAAAAACCGAAATACGATACGATTCGCGGGCTTTCACCCACGATCTCCATTGAACAGAAAGCGGCTTCCAAGAATCCCCGGTCCACCGTGGGCACGATTACAGAAATCTATGATTACTTACGGGTGTTGTATGCCCGCATTGGTGAACAATTTTGCTGCCGTTGCGGCCTGAAGGTGGGCCGGGGCAGTGCCCAAAGTATGGTTGCATCGATTCTTGAATTTCAGTCGGAATCTAAGTTTCAAATTCTGGCCCCGATTGTGGAAAACCGCAAAGGTGAATATCGCAAGCGGCTCAAAGAACTTAAAAAGGAAGGGTTCGCACGGGTGCGCGTGGACGGCGTGGTTCAAAACCTGGAAGATGTTCAGACTCTGGCGAAACATAAAAAGCACACCATCGAATTGGTGATTGACCGTCTGATCATTCGGGACAGCGATGCGTTTCGCAAGCGCTTGACCGATTCGGTGGAAACCGCTTTGAGATTCGGGCAAGGCGTACTGATTGTCAGCATCAGCGGTCGTGAGGATATGCGCATGAGTGAGGCGCGTTCCTGTTGTGGCATCGCTTACCCGGAATTGGCGCCCTCCCTGTTTTCATTTAATTCTCCACAAGGCATGTGTCCGGACTGTAATGGCATCGGCAACCTGCTTTCCATGGACAAAAACAGACTGATACCGGATAAAACCCTGTCGATTCGACAAGGTGCGGTTGTTCCCTGGCGCAACTATTTTCTTAAACCGGGCGCGCCAAATAACTCCTGGGGCTTGCGACAACTGGAAGCTATGGAAGATCAATGGGGCATTGATCTGGATGCGCCCTGGCGTAAATTACCGGCCCGGCAACGAAACATTTTGCTCTATGGCTCCGATGGCCGTGAAATGCTGGTTCGTTGGGATTCGGATAAAATTCAGGGTGATATTACAATGTCATGGGAAGGCTTGGTTCACACGATGATGCGGCGCTATCGCCAGACCCATTCCGAAAACCAGAAAAAATATTACAGCTCGTTTATGTCCGAGCAAATCTGCCAGACGTGTAAAGGGCGGCGATTGAAACCTGAAGTGCTGCATGTACATGTGGGCGACCGTTCGATCATGGATGTTACGGGCATGACCATCAAAGAAGCGCATCAGTTTCTCGGCGCTTTAAAACTGAATGGGAATCAGAAACTCATCGCTGACGAATTACTCAAAGAGATTTCAGGCCGTTTGGGTTTTTTACTTAACGTCGGTCTGGATTACCTTTCCCTGGACCGTAAAGGTCCGACCCTTTCGGGTGGGGAATCCCAGCGCATTCGCCTGGCGTCGCAGGTAGGCTCCGAATTGACCGGCGTCCTTTATATCCTGGACGAACCCTCCATCGGGTTACACCAGCGCGATAATATCAAATTGCTTGAAACCTTATGCCATTTGCGTGATATCGGCAACACGCTCATCGTTATTGAGCATGATTATGAAACCATGGAAACCGCCGATCAGATTGTGGATATCGGTCCTGGCGCGGGCCTGCTTGGCGGCCGGATCGTGGCCCAGGGGACACCCCAACAGATACGCCAAAACCCGGAATCAGTTACGGGACATTATTTAAGCGGCCTGAAACAGATTGCGATTCCCCAAACCCGCAAAAAGCCTAAGGATACGGGCAACAAGTGGGTGACGATCCAGGGCGCGGCCGCCAACAACCTGGCAAATATCACGGTTAAAATCCCTCTGGGTCTGATGGTCTGCGTCACCGGTGTATCCGGAGCCGGCAAATCGACGTTGGTCAATCAGATTCTCTATCCGGTATTGGCGCGGGAATTACACAATTCCAAGCTTGAAGTGGGCCGTCATCGTGGCATTAAAGGGTTGTCCCATCTAAACAAGATCATTAATATTGATCAGAAAGCGATTGGCCGCACGCCGCGAAGCAACCCGGCCACATACACCAAAGTGTTTGATCACATACGCAACGTTTTTGCCATGCTGCCGGAAGCGCGCGTGCGCGGTTATAAAAAAGGACGCTTCTCCTTTAACGTCAAAGGCGGCCGTTGCGAAGATTGCAGGGGCGATGGCTATATTAAGGTGGAAATGCACTTTCTGGCCGATGTGTATGTGCCGTGTGAAACCTGTCACGGCCGGCGCTTTAATGACGCCACCTTGCAAGTGCGTTATAAAGATCATTCCATTGCCGATGTCCTGAAACTGACGGTGCGCCTGGCCCACAAATTATTTGCCAGTTATCCCAGGATAAAAACAATTTTGGACACGCTCACAGATGTCGGATTGGGGTATATCAAACTGGGGCAGGCCGCCACCACTCTTTCTGGCGGCGAAGCGCAACGAATCAAGCTGGCGCGTGAACTGGCCAAAAGAGACACCGGCCAAACCCTGTATATTCTTGACGAACCCACCACCGGGCTCCATTTTCAAGATATTGAAATGCTTTTAAAAGTCCTCCGGCGATTGGTTTCTTCCGGGAACACGGTGGTGGTGATTGAGCATAACCTGGATGTCATTAAAACGGCGGATTGGATTATTGATCTGGGACCCGAAGGCGGCAGCGACGGCGGCAAGGTTGTGGCCTGTGGGACTCCGGAAAAGCTAGCTCGCAGTGCAGCCGGTTATACGGGTTATTTCTTGAAGGAGGCGCTTGGCCGGACGTAAAAAATACTGCACTGTAAGTTTGTCACTCCTTCAAAACTGGCGTGAAAACAGGGCCTCGAACGCTTCCATACTTTTTGGCCTGACAATGGGTTTATTAAGCGCCCGGGCGATCTTTGCCGAAATGTATCCCGCTGTCCGGCTGAAGTCTCGTGTTTCCTCTATGCTCTGCAAATTTATCTTGACCACGTCGAACCGTTCGTCCTGCTGCAACCTGAATAGCGCCTGCTGCATGATCCAGGTCTTGCCCGTTTGCCGCGGCCCCAGGCAATGGCGTAATGCCCGCCCTCGTCGGGATCATCTCCCAATAATTGGGTGTATGCTTGCTTGATCAGACCCTCTCGAGGCGCATAGTAGTGCAATTTTGTGTTGATCGCTCCATAAGATGAAAACTTGCGCATAATTTACCTCTTTCTTCAGTCTCCAGGTTTCACTGCCGACTGCCACCCAGCTAAATTAGCCATTTTTCCGAATCTCTTCTTTAATGTTGACGCCATATTTTTTTATTCGTTTCCATATCGTCACACGGCTGACTCCCAGCATTCGGGCCGCTTCAGATTGGTTCCCTCGGACTTGTCTGAGGATTTTCAGCAGCTTTCCACGTTCCCTTACAAAGGTAGGATCACTTCTTTGCCGAAAGGCTTGGCTATGCGCCGGAGCCACAATTTTAGGAGGCAAATGCTCAACGCCGATGCCGCCGCCCGGACAGAGAACAAAAGCGTATTCGATACTGTTGCGCAGTTCCCTGACATTGCCGGGCCAATCGTGGTCCATCAGTTTTTCCAATGCTTCGGAGGTCAGCCCTAAAATTTTTTTACCGGCTTTGGTGTTGTTGCGCTTGATAAAGTGCTGAACAATCAGAGGAAGGTCTTCGATTCTTTCCCTTAATGATGGGCAGTATAACGGGAAAACATTGATACGAAAAAAGAGGTCTTCCCGGAAATTCTGACCTTGCACCATTTCATCCAGGTTTTTGTTCGTGGCTGTGATTACGCGCACGTCCACCGGAATCGGTTTATGGTCGCCGACGCGTTCGATGCGTTTGTCTTCCAGCACGCGAAGCAGTTTGACTTGTATAGATAGCGGAATGTCACCAATTTCATCCAAAAAAATGGTGCCTTGGTGAGCGGCTTCGAAACGTCCGATACGGGTGCGGTCAGCGCCAGTGAATGCCCCTTTGACATGTCCGAACAGTTCGCTTTCTAATAGATTTTCATTTAAAGCAGCGCAATTCACCTTGATAAACGGTTTGTTTTTGCGTTCCGAAGCTTCATGAACGGCGCGGGCGACCATCTCTTTGCCAGTGCCGCTTTCCCCTTGAATCATCACCGGCGCTTCGGTGGCTGCCACATTTTCAATCAGCTCGAACATGCGTTGCATGAGAATTGATTTGCCGATAATGCTGAAGTAGCCGTCATCCAGTTGATAGGTTTTGCGTAGAGATACGATTTCCTGCCGCTGGCGCACGTTTTCGGAAATATCGGACATGGTTTCCACCGCTCCGATGGGCGCGCCATTTTCATCATACAAAACCGAAGCGCTTTTCAGAATATGGACGGTGTGCCGGTTTTTATGGGTGATTAAACATTTTTTATCCCGGATAGAACCTTTGCGGAAAAGGGTGCACCATTGGTGCGCCTGTCCGCGGCCGATAATTTTACAACCATCGCAATTTAAAATGCGGCAGGATTTACCCACCAACTCATGCGCCGTATAACCAGTCAGACGTTCGGCCGCCGGATTAGCTGCGACAATGTCGCCCTGGGAGTCAATAACCATCAGACCGTCTCTGAGCGTATCGACAATGGTTTTCCAATATTTTGACAGATCCATAACGATTTCTTTTTAAAATTAAAGGTGTAAACCTGTAAAGTTAATAATAGTTAATTGGTTGGGCGCTCGTACACTGGTCTTCAGTCAGCAGGCTTCAGCCTACTGCCGAAGGCTTACTCCAAACTGAATACGAACAACCGCTCCATTATCATTTTGGAACGTAATTTCCCCGCGCAGCGAATGGCGCACCGTGTTTTCGATGAGATACATTCCCACTTTGCGGTCTTCTGAATTCAACACCGCTTCCGGAAAACCGGGGCCGTTGTCTCTGAATTCTAACAAAACAGTCTTTGAAAGCGGATCAGGTGTAATGCGGACAGTAATTTGGGAAGTTTTCTTAGCAATTGCGACGTGCTTAATCACGTTGGTAACCAGCTCATTAATCACAATAGCTATATGGTGAGCCTCTTCCGGTGACATGACTTCCGCAGTGTCCGTAACAATATCAACTGATACCTGTCTGTCCGATGGCAGCACTTGCAACGCCGCATCGATCAACTTCCGGGCCAACACGCTCAAGGGCATGGGAATCCAATTATAATCAGACAGCATTTGGTACACCGTTGACAGCCCCTTGATCCGGCAAGCCAGCTTATCCAATATGGCCGTATCAGTACTCTGTTCCGGCGATTTTGCGGCATAACGCTGCTCAATATAAAGCATTCCGGTAATAGCTATCAAGTTGTTCTTGACCCGGTGGTTCACCTCTTTCAACAGGAGCGTTTTGGTTTCGGCATCCTGCTGTGTTTGTCGATACAAGCGGGCATTTTCAATAGCGATGGCGGCCAGCGCAGCCAGTGACTCCGCCAGACGTTCATCATTCGCGCCAAAGCGATTTTCCGCTTCATCCAGCAATTGAAGCACACCAAAAGTTCCATTTTTTGTTCGCAACGGCACGCTGAGGATAGAGCGCAATTCCAGTCCTGTCTGCTTATCGACTCCCTTGAAATGGCGCTTGTCTGTTCGGGTATCCGCAATGTTCAGGATTTCTCCATGCTGAAGCACCCACCCGACCAGTCCCTGGCCCACACCCAACCGCCAGCCGCGCACAATATCATCTCTGGGCGGGATTGCTTCCCGGCATACCAAGTCGCCGCTCTCAGGGTCAACGAGCCAGATGGAACAAGTCACTATCCCAATTATCCGGGCTACCTGATCCAGTACAGTGGCGAGTACCTGATCCAACTCCAGGCTGGAGACAAAAGCCCGACCGGATTCGTTGAGTAGGGTCAATTCGTGAGTGCGGGTTTGCAACGCCTCATTGGCTTTGGCAAGCTCTGCCGTTCGTTCCTCGACCCGCATTTCCAACTCGTCGTACGCCTTTTGCAACGCCTTTTCCGCCTGAATACGCCCGGTGACGTCCATCAACGAAAAAATGAGCGTTCGCACACTTCCGGACTCGTCGTCCTTCATCGGAATGAGACTCCAGTGCCACCAAGTCGTCCCGCGTTCGGGTTGATCCGGGTGTTCGAAAGGCTTGGCCAAAATGAACTTCGCTTCTCCCGTTTCCACCACTTTGCGAAATATTGCCTCGTTTTCCGCATGGGGATAGAAGTCAAAGTGATTCTTGCCGACAAAATCCTCCTGACGCCTGCGCCCGGCGTCCGCATACGCCTGGTTGACGGCGATAAAGTTGAATTCCCTATCCATGTATGCCAGCAAGAAGTTGGTGGTGGACAGGATCGCGTTTTGAGTTTCCATTGACGTCAGCAGCGCCTCTTCCGCCTGCTTGCGTTCGGCGATTTCGGTAACAAGCTGTTCGTTGACTCTGGTCAATTCGACCGTGCGCTCTTCAACCAACTCCTCCAAGTACTGCCGGTGCTGCCTCAATTCAATTTCGGTTTTCCTTAAATGGATCGCATTTTCTACGGTGACCGGCAAGACGGTAAGATACTTGCCTTCCTGATCTTTGATCAGGTAATCAGTCGCCCCGGCTTTCATGGCTTTGACGGCAATGTTTTCTCTGCTATTGCCTGTTATCACAACAATGGGACCCTCCCCCGCCCTGCCGAACAGGTCGAACGCCGTGCCGTCGCCCAGCAAGTAATCTATAACCAGAACATCGAATCGCTCTGTCGCCAAGATGTCTTCGGCTTCGGCAACAGAACCGACAATGGCATAGTCATAAGGCAGCTTTTCACGCTCGACAAAGCGCTTAAAAGCCATCTGGTCAACCTTGTTGTCTTCCACCAGTAAAATTCTGATTGTTTCAGTCATGCTTCACCCCCAAAAGGAAACTCGCTTAACGTCCAATATAGGTTAATCGTTCTCATGGCTTCTACAAATTGCCCGTAATCCACCGGTTTGATCATATAGCCGGCCACGCCCAGGTCAAAGCTGTCCACCCGGTCCTGTTCTTCTTGGGACGTGGTCAACACCACCACCGGGATTCTTTTCAATATTTGATCTTGCTTGATGACACCCAGAAATTCGATGCCGTTCATGCGGGGCATGTTTATATCCAGCAGGATGATACACGGTTTTTCGTTCTCCTGGTTTTTCAAGAACACCAGCGCTTATTCACCGTTGCCGGCGACTTCCAACCGGTTCATAACATTGATCTCTTTCAGCGCGCGTTTGATAGTCATAACGTCTATGCGATCATCTTCGACAAGCAAAATGGGTTTGTTGCTTCTCATTTCTCTTCCTCCCTTTTAATCAATGTGAAATAGAATGCGCTGCCCTTGCCAACCGTTGATTCCACCCAGACTTGGCCGCCCCACGTCTCTTCATAGTGAACCTTTTACAGGAAAAAAGATAGTTAGGGAATTTCCAATAAATAAACTACCCGCTATGCGTAATGTTGTAGGGTGGGTGG
>JAOZRC010000238.1 GCA_029940345.1 Desulfobacterales bacterium | reverse complement strand
ATGCACCATTACCCTGCGTCGATTCGAAATCTGATTAATAATATCACCAAACTTCCCGGGATTGGCGTAAAAACGGCCGAACGACTTGTTCTGCATATTCTTCATGCGCCACGCGAGGAAGCCGAAGCGTTGGCTCAAAGCATATTGGAACTTAAAAACCGGATTCGGTCATGCCGCCGCTGTTTTGGTTTGAGTGATGATGAAATTTGCAAAATCTGTTCTGATCCGAATCGCGCTGCTTCAATCATATGCGTCGTGGAACAACCCGGTGATATGGCGGTGGTTGAAAAATCAGGTGGTTTCACGGGTCTTTACCATATTCTCCAGGGAGTTCTTTCCCCAATGGATGGTGTGGGGCCGGATAATATCAGGATTAAAGAATTAATGGATAAAATCACCCACGACCCGACCCGGAATCCGGTTCAAGAAATTATCCTGGCCACCTCCACCAATGTTGAAGGGGAATCCACCGCATCTTATATCGCCAAACTGCTTGAAAACTTTCCGGTCAGAGTCACGCGCATCGCATCTGGAATCCCCATTGGCAGCGACCTGAAATATGTCGATCAGATGACCATGCAACGTGCATTAAAAACACGCTATGTTATAAAATGAAAACCCAAACATTTTTTGAATGCCAGCAATGCGGAGAGTGTTGCAACGGCTATGGCGGTGTTTTTGTAACGCCTGAAGATATACACGCGATTGCCGATTATCTCCAAACCGATCGGGATCATTTCATTGAAAACTATTGCCAGATGTCCGGGACTAAGCCTGTTATCGCGCAAGGACCGGACGGCTATTGTATTTTTTGGGATAGTGAGCATCAATGCACGATTCATCCGGTGAATCCCGGTATGTGCCGAACCTGGCCATTTATAAAAAGTGTGTTAACGGATATTGCCAACTGGCGCATCATGGCGTCATCCTGCCCCGGCATCCGCACGGGTGTATCCGATGATGATCTTAAAGCGTACATCGCCCAGGAACTCTCGTTAATACATACGTAATGCCGACTAAATGAATTCCCCGTTTAGCACTTGGCATCCTTCAATTGCCGGTTTACACTTTGTCCCGATATGATCGCCTCCATAAGATTAGGGATAAATGGCGGAGAACCTACGCTTGGCATGGATATTTTAAAAAAATCATGCGGGCGCATACAGGATATGGCATTGCAAAGCGATATGCCATTTAGCATCAGCGGCGCATTCAACGGGTGCTGGCCGGATTCGGTAACCGATTATATAATTGCAAATTTTACGCAGATAAGCCTGTCGTTTGACGGTGTCAGCGATTCAACCATGCGATCCGGCTGGATAAATTATTTACCGGCTCCCAATAATAAAAAGGTTGTACAATCTGTCTGAACATTGTATTATAATAAAAGTCAGGCATCCTTCATAATAGCTTAAAAGTAGTTTACACTTTCATGGGGCGTGCTGAACCGAAGGTTTAGCAAAGGCCAGCGTAAAACGCTAAATCTTCGGTTCAGCACTCCTTTAAAGTGTTAAGCGTAAAATGAAGGATGCCAAAAGTCACATTACATTAAGTTTGCATCGCATCAGTTCATTTTGTCATGATTGTTTTTAAATGGCACAACATCCGTTTCAGGCCTGGAAGGCGTTAAATTAAATGGAACCCATAACTATCCGCTATTGCTTCACCATGGAAGATGGCTCACGGGAAGAGTTTAATCTCCGAATAGACCCGCGTAAAATTGAGTTGATTACGGAGAAACCGGAAGACCTGCCGATATGGACCGACCTTGGATTTCACCAATGCCCCAATTGTCCACTTTCAAATCAGACACATCCCAATTGTCTGATTGCTGTCAGCCTTGTCAGTATTGTGAAGGGCTTTGAAGGACTGATATCCTATAATAAGGTGCATGTGGATGTCGAATCGGAAGGACGCCTGGTTTCCCAGGATACCACCGTACAAAGGGGTGTTAGCGCATTGATGGGATTGATGATTGCTACGAGTGGTTGCCCGCACACCGCTTTCTTCAAACCGATGGCACGTTTTCATCAGCCCATGGCCAGCCGTGATGAAACCATTTACCGCGCGACTTCATCCTATTTAATGGCGCAGTATTTCAAAAAAAATGACGGCTTAAAAGCGGATTTTGAATTTGAGGGGCTTAAAAAAATCTACAACAACATGCGTACGGTCAATATTGCGATTGCAAAACGATTGAGAGCCGCATCTGAAACCGATTCTTCCGTGAATGCCATCATTTTACTTGATGTTTACACCCAGGCGCTGCCGCTGGTCATTGAAGAATCACTGGCTCGTATTCGCCATTTGTTTGCACCTTATTTTGGAGAGAATACACTATAAAAAAAGCGCATGTTCTTCAAGAAACGCCGCATAAACATCTATGCAGGTCATTGCTTGGGGTTGGGTCGTAATTTGGCTTACAGATTCCCGAAATTTGCCGCTATGGGGTAATCCTTTTACAAACCATCCCAAACGACCGCGCAACATTCGACAAGCGCGTTTTTCGCCGAAATGGTCGACATGCAGATTGACAAGGCGTTTCATTAATGTGATTCGCATGAGGATGTCTGTCGGTTCCGCCGCTTTTCCTTGCAGAAGGTTGTGAACCTGGGCGAAAATCAGCGGGTTTGCCAGTGTCGCGCGTCCGATCATCACCGCATCACACCCGGTCAGGTCGAACATGCGGATGGCGTCTTCAGGTGTCAGAATATCGCCATTGCCGATCAGAGGAATGGCGATGGCCTCTTTTATTTTTTTGATAACAGACCAGTCCGCAACGCCTTTGAATCCCTGTTGAGCGGTGCGCGGATGAATCGCAATCGCATCAACACCACAATCCGACGCGATTTGGGCGATTGTCAGCGCCTGGGCACCGTCAGGTTCCCAACCGCTTCGTATTTTTATGGTCAACGGAACAGTTATCGCCTGGCGTACGGCTTTGATAATCGCTTGTGCCAAACCGGGGCTTTTCATCAAAGCGGAACCGGCGCCGGTCTTGATCACTTTACGCACCCAGCAGCCGAAATTTATATCCACGACATCAGCGCCGGAAGCTTCAACCCTACTGGAAGCTTCAGCCATAACAGACGGTTCGGAGCCAAAAATTTGAACTGACAACGGCTTTTCATCCTTGCACGTAACCAGCATCTGTTCCGTTCTGGCGCTGGCATGTATCAGCCCCCTGGCGGAGATCATCTCCGAACACACCATGCCACAGCCGAATTCTTTTACCAAAAGACGAAACGGCAAATGCGTGTATCCGGCTAAAGGGGCCAGAACAGTTGGGTAATTTAGGGTGAGAGCGCCGATATTCATACGTCAGTTTTGGCTAATAACATAAAGTGGGATGGTACGGACTGAACGTCGAACATTCAACATCGAACTTTCAACATCCAATAAGGAAACGGGATTGAAATTCGTCCTTGCGTAGTGTGTTTCACGCTTTGTTGCGAGGCTGTGACGCAAACTGAAGTTTGCACTCCGAATGGGGAAGCTATTTCGTTCCCGCCTCTGAGCGGAACGGCTTTCCGCTCTACATGATCGCAGCCGTGCGTGAGTGTGTAGCGCGGGAAGCTGTCCCGCGTTTGTTTGCACGTAGGGGAGTGAACGGTTACTAAATTTTAGCGCCCGGAATATTTTTGTCATGCAACAACCGCTCTCGAATACCTTTGCTGATTTGATACGTTTGGCTAAATGAGGACCAGAAATCTTTATTCTGATTCTGCCACTGTTTCCCGAAACGGCTATCAAAATAGTCGCCCAGTTTGCTAAATAACAGTTTCCAGGGGGGCTCACCTCGTTCATGGGCACCCAGGAGCATTTCAAGCAGTTCATCCAAATCCGCCAGTTTTTCTTTCGGCAAGTAGGAAATGGCTCCTTTTTGAATTGATTCCATCAGGGTTTCAGGGTTAATCGCATGTGCTGTGAGCATGACTGCCGGAATGCTCCTGGAAACGCATTCTTCTAAAAGGGTCATTCCGTTCACACCCATAATATCTAAAATTGCCAGGTCATACGAATGTTCCCGGATTTTTTCCGATGCACTTTTATAATCTCGGCAGGTATCCAGATGGACATCATCCAACAGGTCTTCTATGGTTTCAAGGATATCGGCTTCATCGTCCACCGCCAAAATCCGTTTGCCTTTCAGAAAGGAATTTGTTTCCGTCATGCCACCTCCTCCTTTTTATTTAAATTTGTTGGTTCCCTGGTAATTCCCGCAGCCATCATTAGTAATAGAACACAGATGGTATAAATAATTCCAAAAACCAAATAATAAATTTCAAATAAATCACAATGCCAAAATTTCAAAATGCCAAACGACCTGATTTTACATTTAATACCAATGAAGTAGCAGTTTTGAATTTTTGATATTGTTGTTTAGAAATTATTTGAGATTTGGTTACTGGAATTTGGGATTTCAGAGGTTAAAAATTAGATCCTAATCAGATGATTGAAACCACGGGAAATACCAAAGAGCCAATTTTTTGTTTACATTAACATAATGGGTAAAATAAGTCGAAAAAGCGCACCACGGCCTTTTTCACTTTCCAATTCGATTACGCCATCCAGGGAATGCGCCAAAAGACGCGCACCCGCCAAACCGAGGCCATGACCCCGGCGGGGCGACAGGGCGCATTCTTTAACCTGGGTGTAACTGTTAAAAATAGTTTCGTGAAATTCCGATGCAATTCCGGGGCCGTCATCAACGATTTCCAAGATAAGCCGATCCTGATCTGTCTTCATTCGAATCAAGACCTGTTTGCGGCGGTAACATAAAGCATTTTTGATAAGATTGCCCACAATCTGACAAAAACGGACCCGATCCTGATGCATTTTGATCGATTTTACGGAAGGTGCCATCTTATAAATGACACCGCGTTCGGCAAGATACGCCAACGCTTCCTGTTTGTCTTTATAGGTCTCTAATTGATCGAAAATGGCTCCGGCCATTGTTTCCAGCACATCCGTCAACACTGTATAGGCCGTTTCAACTGGATCAAAGTCCGAGCAATGATAGCAGCCGGCCTGGGATTGTCCGATTTCCAAGAGGGTGTATACCATGTCGCGCGCTTTTTTTGTGCTTCGCAACGTGCGCTTTAACGTTTTTTCCTGGCGTGTGGATAACGGCCCCCATTTTTCCTGACGCTCCAGCAGCATCCGTAGGTTGCTGTTAATAACAGCCAAAGGATCTTTTAAATCGTGAACCAATAGCTGCAAATTCAATTCCCTGAAAAAATTATCACCCTGCGCTTTCAAATTATCTTTCATAGTTAAACTGTTATCTGGAAAAATTGGCCGTATTGCCGGGAAACAGGATCGTAAACGTCGCGCCGCCCGAGTTCTCACAATCGGCAACAGAATGGCAAAGACGGCAAAGATCAATATCACCGGGGCATAAATCGCCATCAGAAGGAATATACCGGCAGCGTTCGGAAACCATCTCAATTTTAAAACCGAAACGTTCGGAAAAGATTTTCATTCGCAACAGATCAAATCCCCGGCCACCGGCATTAAATTGATAGGGGACGCCGGATGAATACTGGATGGTTTCACGCGTGGAAAAATTGCTCTGAAAAATAAGCGGTTGGTTTTCCGCGGTGATACCGATTCCATAATCCTTAATTTCAAGTTCAGGGCCGTTCGAGCCGTTGCGGACCCAGACTTGAATACGTCCTTTATCCGGTGTGTTTTCCACCGCATTGCGGATCAGACCGATCAGCACCTTTTTTAACACCTCTTGCGGAATAAAGACAGGCTCAGTCTGTTCAAGATGCGTTTCAATATGACACCCACGATTGGCATTGCTTATCTGATCGAAGGGAATATTCAGTTTTACAAAACGATCCAATCGAATCAGTTCATAAACCGCTTTGCGAGGGCCAAATATTTCTTCGATTTTCGCACGCAATTTCGACCCGACAGTTTCATTGCCGGTTTCTTGGGCGGCCAACGCTTCCAGTTCATCCGCGCAAACATCTAACAACGTTGACAGCATACCAAAGGTTCGATACTCCCCTTTGCGCTGAATATCCTCAATCCTGTATTGCATTTCAATCAGCCGGTTAAGGTTTCTTTGCATGCGTTTTAAGGCGCGGTCTGTTTTCAGTTTGTGATCGCCTGTGATTGTCTTGGCAATCACACCCAATGAAGCGCTTAAAACCGATACCGGTGTTTTCAATTCGTGCGAAAGGTGATTGATAACGCGGTCTTTCGCACGATTAAGGATTTTAACCTCCTGGTATGATTGTGTAAGCGCCTCATTAATTCTGATATTTTCAATGGGATAAGCGATAGCTGCGGCGATGGCGTTGAGCAACGCCGTGTCATCGCTGTCAAACACACCCTCTTTTTTATTGACCGTGCAAAGCACACCAATCATCCGCTCCTGGGTGAAAATGGGAACGTCCAGCATGTTGCGGGTATGGTATTCGGACCAGCGGTCCACCTGATGGTAAAAAAACGGATTTTGAGATGTATCCGGCACAATCAAAGGTTTGCCGGTGCGATACACCTCACCCGCCACGCCCTGGTCAGCCGGAAAGCGAATTTCCTGTATCTTGCGGCCGGTTTCGACATCATCATAAGTGACCGCGCGAAAATAAAACTCATCCGTTTTTTCATCCAAAAGGATAACCGAAGCGCCCTCCACACCGCTGATCGTCTTAACTTCTTGTATAATAAATGTCAGCAGATCATCTAAACGGCTGAAAAGCGGTAATTTTTGAGCGATGCGAAAAAGAATCCGATTAACTCGGTTGGCCTTTTTTTCCTCGGTGACATCCCGAACAACGCCTCGAAAACCGATTTTTTGCCCCTGTGTGTCGCAAATCAGGTTTGCGGAAATTTCAAGGATGCGTTTTTCATTGTTATTGCGGATAATTTCCCACTTAATACCAATCGCTTCCTTGCCAGTTGTAAACACCCGGCTGAAATGCTCATAAGCACGACGGGCGCTCTGGGAATCCATAAAATCATTATAATTGCACCCTTTCATATTTTCCGGCGCAACCGCGAAGATACGGCAAAACGCTTGATTAAAAAAAATGAAATTGCCCTTTAAATCGGTTTCATAGACGCCATCGGCAATATTTTCGATGAACTTATGGTAGCGGGCACGGTGCTTTTTGTCTCCGATATCAGTTATAGCTGACTTTGAGCGGTTGACCATCGGTTACCCGTTTTCCGTGTCAATCATACCGAAAGCTTCGGCATCCAACAGTCCGATACCATTTTTATGTAAGACTTCAATGGCGCGGTCATTGTCGGAAAAACGAAAAATCATCACCGCTTCTTCGGAAGAAAATCCGTTAAAGGCATACATATAAACCACGTTTATGCCGGCGTCCTGTATCGCTTTAAGCACCTTAGCCAACGAACCGGCTTTGTCTGTAATGGCGGCCACGACCACATCGTCCATCTGGGCGGGAAGATGGTTTTCCATAATAATGCGGCGTGTTCGGGCCATATCGGAAACCAGCAGGCGCAAAATGCCAAATTCACCTTTGTCCACCAGGCTAAGCGCCCTGAGATTAATACCGGCGTCTCCTAACAATTGGGTGACATTATATAAACGTCCAGGGGAATTTTCAATAAAGATTGATATTTGTTTTAATTTCATGTAAACCTCCTTTTTGTCGTTGTCATCAAATTCTTTTTTTTGAGGATAATAATTGC
>JAOZRC010000937.1 GCA_029940345.1 Desulfobacterales bacterium | reverse complement strand
ATAGCTTTCAAGATAAAGTGTTTAACCGTGTTGGCGGCTTAAATCTAAATATACAGTCGAGGAATTTAAACCCATTCTACTAAGGAGAGAGACATGAGCGAAATCAGAATGACAGGCGAGATCAGAACCGATTATGATTGTGAAGTCATTGGCATGCCGGCCGAACGTTGGGGGGAAGCGGTCTTTAAAATCGGCGAGGAGGAAATTGTGCTTGAAGTCAGCGCGGAAAAAGATGTGATCGTTGCGATAATGGCAGGGGATGACGCTGTCTGGAAAGGCACCTTAAAAGGACTGAAAGCGCTGCTGCAGAGCGCTATAAAAAAAGCCTGACACCACCCGTGGAAGTTTTAGAGGAATTTTGCATTTGACCTTTTCATTTAGCTTTGCTACAAACATTTGAATTTGGGTAATAATACTACTTTGGTAAATCAAATATTAACAGCCATTTTTGTACCTGCAATAGCCAAAATCATAAAAAATTGGCAACATGTAAGGTGGTGGAGCCTAGCGGAACCCACCATTCGATAATCAGGTGGCCATATTGGTGGGTTCCGCCAGGCTCCACCCACCCTACATATCAATTTACCAAAGTAGAAATAAGGGCCTGTTTTGGTGTCCGGACCTGATCTGACGATGTTTACATTGTTCTGACGCTGAAGCATTGTCATTCAACACCCGGAGAGGCAGCCGATCCGAATGCCGGTGTCATATCTGACACCGGCTTTTTTAGTAATAACCGTTTTATATTAATAGCGAAAGATTTAGTATGAGCCAGGTGGAAGTGCGTTCGCTGTGTAAGCAATTCGGGGAGATCAGAGCATCCGAGGATGTTTCTTTCATCGCCAAACAGGGAACGTTTGTCGTTTTGCTAGGACCTTCCGGATGCGGTAAATCAACCATATTGCGGATGATTGCCGGTTTGGAGCAACCGACGTCTGGAAAAGTGTTTATTGACGCACGGGATGTCACCTCTGTTGATCCCGCTCAACGCAAAATTTCGATGGTGTTTCAATCTTATGCCTTGTTCCCTCACTTGGGAGTAGCGGAAAATATTCTTTTTGGGTTAAAAGTTCGTCGCGTGCCCAAACCTGAACGGGAAATACGTTTGAAACGGGTGGCGGAACTGGTCGGATTAGACCAGTTGCTTTTTCGTAAACCATCGCAACTGTCCGGCGGCCAGCAGCAGCGTGTCGCTCTGGCCCGTGCAATCATTGCCGAATATCCCGTATGCCTGATGGATGAACCGTTGTCCAACCTGGATGCCAAATTACGCCATGAAATGCGGCTGGAATTAAGAGCGCTGCAGCGTCGTTTGGGAATGACCGTTCTTTACGTAACGCATGATCAGACCGAAGCGATGAGTATGGCGGATCAGGTGATCCTTCTTAATAACGGACATATTGAGCAAACAGGCGCACCTGAAGACCTTTATCACAAACCGGCCACCACGTTTGTCGCCGATTTTATCGGCACTCCGCCAATGAATCTGATTCGTGTAAATGCGTATACTAAAAAAACGGCATTGCGCTATTCACGCTTTGTAGCACTGGTGAACACGGCGAACAACGGTGATTGTACATTGGGCATTCGTCCCGAACATTTGCATATCAGTGAAAATCAGGATTGTTTGACGGTTACGGTCAGTTCGGAAGATTACCACGGCGCGGATACAGTGGTCGGTGTTCGTATCGGCAGTGACCCCGATAATCTGAAGCATCCTGAGATTATGGTACGCGTTCAGGGACGGGTGTATTTTAAGCATGGCCAAAAAATCGGCCTCATCTGGGACGAAAATGATATGCACATTTTTGGCACCGATGGCCGGCGCAAAACAGGCGTGTCAGGGGAAGAATAACATGGAAGCTACAGCAACAGAAGTAAAAAACAAATTTGGAAATTTCTATGAAATTGCCATGAACGAGCCTGTTATTGTTGAGAAAACGGGTCGTAAGGCTATTGTACTGATATCCTTTGAGGAATATGAGCGCCTGACTCTGATTGAAGATGCTTATTGGGCTAAAAAGGCAGCGAAAGCTGAGGCAGAGGGATATGCCGGTCAGGAAGAATCAATGGCTTT
>JAOZRC010000237.1 GCA_029940345.1 Desulfobacterales bacterium | reverse complement strand
TAGACCAACTATAAGGGTGGGCAGAGCCTGGCGGAACCCACCAATATGGCCGCCTGATTACCGAATGGTGGGTTCCGCCAGGCTCCACCCACCCTACATTTTGCCAAGTTTTAAGGAGCTAAAACCATGCCAGCGCTGTTAAAACAAATAAAATTTGAATTTGTATCTGAAGCTTTGCCGGAAGACGCCTTTGGCGTGGTGAATTTCAAAGGTTCGGAAGGTTTTTCCACCTGCTATCAATTCGAGATAATGCTGGTGGCTGGTGATCCGGAAATTAATCTGGCCGTGGTATTGCAAAATCCGGCCGTTTTCACCATTTTGCGAGATGACGGCAACATTCCGTTTCACGGCATCCTGTCCCAGTTCGAACAACTTCATTGCGTGGATGAATTTGTGTTTTATCAGGCTGTGCTTGTGCCCAGGCTGTGGTGGCTGTCTTTGACGCACCATAACCAGATATTCCTGGATAAAACCGTACCGCAGATTATTGAAGTGGTTTTACAAGATGGCGGACTGACCAGCCTTGACTTTGAACTCAAACTGGAAAACGAAAGCAAGTATCCTACCTGGGAATATATCTGCCAGTACCGCGAAAGCCACCTTAATTTTGTATCGCGCTGGATGGAGCGGGAAGGCATGTACTACTATTTTGAACAGACTGCTGATGGCGAAAAAATGATTATCACCGATACCAACCTCTCACACACCACCATGGCCGAAGGCCGGACCATGTATTATTCACCGCCCACAGGCCTGGATGAACGGCATCGGGAAGAGGTGATCCATGCCTTGATCTGCAAACAGAAACTGCTGCCTGGTAAATTGCACGTCCAGGACTACAATTATCGGACGCCATCGGTGAATTTATCTGCCGAGGCGCCGGTTTCCGACCAGGGGCGCGGCGAAGTTCATATCTACGGCGAGCATTTCCGAACGCTGCAGGAGGGCAGCGGTCTGGCTGGTATTCGCGTTCAGGAATTGCAGAGCCATGAAAAGCGTTTCCGCGGCGAAAGTACGATCCCCTATCTCAGGCCGGGGTATCGTTTTGATCTCGACCGGCATTATCGCGACAGCTTTAATCAACCCTATCTCACCATAGAGCTTACCCATGAAGGCAGCCAGACCGGCTATCTGGTTTCCGGCATCCGGGAAACGCTCTCAGAAACCGAAAAACGGCCCTATTACCGCAACAATTTTGTAACTATTCCGGGCAACATTCAGTATCGGCATCCTAAAACAACCCCCAAACCGCATTTCCATGGCACGATCAACGCCCGCATCGATGCCGAGGGAAGCGGCGAGTACGCCCAACTGGATGACCAAGGCCGTTACAAAGTGGTGCTGCCTTTTGATCTCAGCGGCCGCCGCGATGGCAAGGCGTCCCACTGGATGCGCATGGCCCAGCCCTACGCCGGCGAAAACCAGGGCATGCATTTTCCGCTGCATAAACACACCGAAGTGTTATTGACCTTTATCGAAGGCGACCCGGACCGTCCCATTATCGCATCGGCCATTCCCAATCCGGAATCGCCAAGCCCGGTTTCGAGTGCGAATCAAACCAAATCAATTATTCAGACGGGTAAAGGACCTGAAACCAGTTCCGTGGGAGCCGCAACAAAAACTCAAGGTTCCAAGAACAACAACTATATAGAATTTGAAGACACTAACGGTAGCAACCACATTAAAATTCACTCTCCTTATAAAGTTGAAACCTTTGCAGGAGGAAAATATAAAAGGCGGGAGCTGGGTCCTTCAGAGGAGAGCGGCCATGATAAATATGAAATCGATGGCACAAAGATTACGACCGCCGAGGCTGATTCCCGAACAGATGGTTTAGTTGAAACCATTCAGACTTTCGCGCCGACTAATGTTTACGGATATGATGAACAGGCCGAGTTGACGGCCAGCAACGACTCGCCCCCGTCCGGATTTCCAGAAGAATATCATGTGGTGCCGGTCCCTGATTCTCCCCAGGAATTTACAGATTTTTATAATAATTTGCCAAGAATCTGGTGTTTTACCGATGGCACTGCGAATGATTATGATTATTACAAATTATCTGACCTTTATGGAAGCGTTGAAGATGCATGGAAAGAATACTGGGGATACTGGGTGTACCGGGAACATTCCGGTGCCAAAGGATATGATGGCACAGGTTACATCAATCATACCCCCAGTCGACCGATAAATTCACCCTGGTTTATCGCAAACGATTGGGATCTTGAAGGTTCCAAAACAGGTCATATATCTGATCACCGAACTGAATCAGATTGGGAATCTCACTGCCAGACCAAATGGGACGAGTGGGTTGATAAGAAGAGAAAAAATTATAAAAAATGGCAGCCGCATGTTTTGCGGGGCCATGTCCAGGTCTCCCATCGTGACACCTTTAATATGCAGGAAGGCAACATTTACGATTTCGGCGGGTATTGGAACTACAATCTGGGTAATTGCTATGTGGAGGAACATCTGGATCAGGCTGCTGAACTCAATAAAACCAGTACCCATGACCTTCTGGATGATGGCGGTCCCTACTGGACTGAAGTGGACTGGAGTAAAGGCGTAAACAGCAGTGTTTCCAAACCTATTTCCGGAACAGACATAGAAATAGGAGCTGCTGCTGACTGGAAGAAACCTACCGGTGGCGGCAGCACAAATGTATGGGTGAACAAACAATTCGGCAGGTCCTACACCTATTCAGAGGTGGATTCCATAGAGGTAACCAAGGGTAGTTCACTGAATATCCAGCATGGGGGCAAACATATAGATGTTGTTTTCCGAGGGAGTGGGGCTATCAAATCCTGGTCCTGGCAGAAGGGTGCTCATAAAAAACAAAAAAAATGGTCGTCTGCAGGTAAGTTGACTTATGAAATGGAATACAATAAAGGCATAACTACTGAAAATAAATGGAATTATTTTTTTAAAACAGATAAAGAAAAAGAAAAAGGAGCTTATGATTTACCCAAGCTTTCCGAAAGTATTACAGATAACTATGCCGGCACGAAGAGTGTACATTCTTACTGCAGGGACACAGGGAATCTAATCTCATATAGCAGTAACCATCAGGGATTCAATTCAAAACACAGTTTTAACTTCAACTGGGCAAACACGGCATCTGCCGGATTTACTTTTGCCGCAGCAGCATCATTTCAGTATACCGCTGCCGCAAAAATCAGCTTGGCCATAAATAACGCCGCAACTGTTGGCATTGCAATTAATAACTCTTATATTCCCGGAGCAAATGTAAATATATCAACCTTTCAGGGAGGGAAACTTGATTTGTCTTTATGCGCCAGTTTGTTTTTAAAAATGCAGTTCGGAACGGCATTTGGAATAGATCTTGATCTTTTGGAGGGGGGCAAATTTGTATTGGATGAGAGTAAAAAGCTGAAATTTAAAGTGAGCGGCTTCGAAGCTGTCAAACAGGCTGCTGTGAAAGCTGAAAAGGCTGAAATCAGATTGAAAAAAATCGAAGCGGATATTCTTACAAACGAATTGAGAATGCAAATGGGTTTTGAGCTATGTGGGTTGTAAAGTGATAAAAATATTCAGACCCTCTTCATTGATTGCAACCCAGAGGTTACACTTAAGGAATGACGAATGACGCAATATATTTCTGGTCGGAGGCCATTATGACAGGTGAAGAACTATCAGAACAGGTAAAAGCTGGTGAATTTTTCAGTGAGGAAGATTTTTCAGGTATAGACTGCCGGAACGTTGATCTCTCAGGCGGGATTTTTATCAAAGTTACATTTGATGACTGTGATTTCAGCGACGCCGACCTGCGGGAGGCCACATTTAACGAATGCAGTTTTAAAAACGCTGTATTTACCGGAACCGAATTGAAAGAGGCTAATTTGATTAAAAGCAATCTTACCGGCGCTGTGTTTCAAAATTCGGCGATAAATTTCACTAAATTTCTTGAATCCGATCTGACCGCCGCAAGTTTTGCCTCCGCCCAACTGGATACAGGCGTATTCACCGAGTCCAAGCTGGCTGAAGTCGATTTCAGCGGGGCTGAATTTATGACCACCGTATTTTATAATTGTGACCTGCAGGGAGCTGATTTTGCAAACGTCAATATGAATAAGACGGTTTTCTTCGAATGTGAATTTGGCAATACCCTTTTCAGCGAAGCGGTTATTCAACTCACCTGCTTTAAAAAAGCCACATTAAATAATGTCGATTTCAGCCGATTGGACCTCACCCAATGCCAATTTATCGAATGCGATCTGAACGAATGCGATTTTACCGCAACCCAGCTCAAACAGGGCGGATTCATGCAGGCCAATCTCGAAAAAACCATATTTGACAACGCTCAATTGGAGATGGCCAATTTTTATGAGGCCAACCTGAATGAATCAAGCCTGCAACACGCCAACCTGAAACAAGCCAGTATGCAAAAGGCGAAGTTGACCGGCGCGAATCTGTCATCGGCTAACCTGGAAATGGCGCAACTCACCGAGGTCGTGGCGCATCAGTCTGACTTTTCCGGCGCCAACCTGACTTACGCCGACCTGTCCCATGCCACCATTCAGGAATCCGACTTTTCATACACCCAATTGTACCGGGCCAATTTTCATGAAGCCGATGACGAAAAAACCAAATGGGGCGGTTCGACTAAAAAATTCGCCTTGGGAACCGATAAAAAACGCTTAAAAGCGGAACAATGGGGGAAAAAATGAAAACCAAACAAAGCAATGTGATTCCTTTAAGAGAACAGACGCATACACCCGTGGAAAATGCAAGAGTTGTCTCGGTTGCTGGAAAAGAAACTGTGATTCGGTTAGCGGGAGTAACCCTGGCGGCGCAAGTGGCTTTCAGTTGTCTGGTGAAGCCAGAACCGGAAGACTTAGTGCTATGCACTAAAAGTGAAACCGGAGCGAATTTCATTCTCGGTATTATCGAACGTCCGGGTGAACAAAACATGTGCCTTGCTTTTCCGGCGGATGCAACGTTTCTGGCGGAAAATGGGAATCTTAGTGCGCTATCCAAGAAGTCGGTTACCTTGGCGGCCGGCGATAAGCTCTGCTGTTTTTCAGACCAGGTCGTACACAAAAGCCGCGAAGCAGTGGTGGACTATGATGAAGTGGTTGCCCGGGGAACGACCTTGCAGGCCAATTTCAAGACAGTTCGTCTGATTAGCGAAATGGTCAACACCTTGGCCAAACAGGTGATTGCCAAATTTAAAAACTATATCCGTCATACCGAAGACTATGATCAGGTGAAAGCCGGCCAGATGACGCGGAAAGCGGATGGATTGTATTCTGTGGATTCAAAACACACTGTTATGGTCAGTAAAAAAGACACTAAAATTGACGGGGAACGGATTCATATGGGATGATTGAATAAAGGTAGAATAATAGTATCTTATTCATAAATTAGGGCAAGATTAATAATCCTTAAGAGCCCTATAAGGGCGGCATGTTTGTAGTAAAATCGGTTCAAGCTCACTCAGAGCCCCATCGGGGCGACATATTTGTAATAAAATCGAAACCGAATGTTCGCAAAACAATAGACTGAATTTAAGGTGCTGTTATTACAAACATGCCGCCCCGATGGGGCTCAGACGAGCCGGAAGCAAACGTTTTTCTACAAACATGCCGCCCTTATAGGGCTCTGACGGAAGTTGAATGCAGCCCTGATTTTTGAATAGGATACGAATAATCGAATATCACAAAATCCACAGCATAAATACATAACGCCATGAAACAGGATATATCTCAAACATCACAAGCCCAAAAGAGGCAGCTTCCATCCTTGATTCCCGGTCATATTGCATCCATTATTCAGCAATTTGCCAAGGATGCCAAAACCCTCTTACATGAAAATCTCATTGCTGAATATCTATTCGGGTCGTATGCTAAAAATGTGTACACATCTCTGTCTGATATTGATATATTATTTTTGGTGAAGACGTTTACACCTGAAATCAGACGCCAGTTGAGCGGACTCGCCTCAGAATACTCATTGGAATATGATGTGTATATTTCTCCAATTATCAAAGATCAACAGGTATGGAACAACAATCAACAGTGCAATACGTTATTTTTTAAAGAAGTGATGCAACATGGGATACCACTATGATTGATGAGCCAGCAAAACATCTATCGAAATATCGCCTTGACAAAGCCAACACTCTATTAACTCAGGCAGAACTCCTATTGAACAACAAACAATATGATGGTAGTGTCAATCGTTCTTATTATGCCATTTTCAATACAGTTCGCGCCCTTTTAGCATTAGTAGGACTTGATAGTCAGAGCCATCGAGGTGTGATTTCATTTTTTGACCGGTATTTTGTAAAAACCGGGATTTTTGAGAAGCAATACAGCAAAATTGTCCATCAAGCCTTTGATTCTCGTCAAGATAGTGATTATGAAGATTTTTATCATCCGTGATATGCTCAAGCTCTGGAACAATATGATAATGCCACCCAATTTGTTCAGGAAGTTACGCAGAAGCATAACCAGTTTCTTCGAGGAATCCTGCCATTACCCAGAGTTAGGTAAAAAAGGCCAGGATTTTGTGAAGAACAGTGAACTATAGCTTTTAAAAAAAAGTTCTTGGAGTAAGCTGGTGGGCATCACAAAGAAAAATAAGGTGTAATACCAAGTGGTTAACCGGTAATTCTCATCCTGCATCGAATTGTTCGTAATTCGTAACTCATCTGTTCGTGATTCGATTGTTATTAAATTTGTAACACATAACATAAATAAACGGAGGTTAATATGTTTGCCAATTGTTCTGCCGGTGGTATGGACATGGGCATGCCGGATGTTTGCCTGACACCGGCTCCCCCATCACCGTCACCGGTTCCGATTCCCTACCCGAATACAGCCATGCTGCCGACAGCACTTCCGCCGACAACATCACTAAAGCATCTGATTTCCATGATGCCGGCGCATAATTTAGGAACCACGATTCCCATGACCATGGGAGACAATGCCGGCGTTGCCATGGGCGTAGCATCCGGAACCGTTATGGGGCCCGCCCGAAACACGAAGGGCAGCACCAAAGTGTTTACAGGTGGGATGCCGGCAACCCGATGTCTTGATACGGCCATGCAAAACTCGACCAATGTCCCGGGCGGCATGAGCCTTGTGCCATCACAATTCAAAGTGCTGATTTTGTCGTGAAAACGATAATTTACCAAAGGAAACCAAAAAATGACCGAAAAACAGAACTCACCTGAAAATGGCCAGCAACCGAATATCCAGTTTCATGTCCCGCCGGAACTTGAGTACGTTTACCGGGATGTCTTTAATGTGTATGTGGGAGCCGGGGATGTGGTGATCGAATTTGGCAATCTTCACCGGGCCATGCCGGGCCATGCCGGTATATCCAACCGCATTGTCTTGTCGGTAGCTGGCGCATATAATCTCCACCAGACCTTACAACAGGCGCTCCAGGCGGCCCAACTGCAACTCCAGAAAAACCTTCAGGAACAGAACCAACCGGCAACCGGGACAACTTCCTAGTACTACAACTTGGAAGTTCCTCCCCCACCCAGCATACCGATGGCCCGATGGCCTAAGCTTTTGACAGCAAGTAGGTGGGTGATGAACTTCCAAATCGCTGTACTAGTACTGCAAACTCGGAAGTTCTTCCCCCGGTTTGTAGTAGTGCCGTAAGGCGCTGCTTTTCCGACGCCCTCACGGGCGCACTACGAGCGCTGTCAT
>JAOZRC010000936.1 GCA_029940345.1 Desulfobacterales bacterium | reverse complement strand
CATGCGCCGGCAAAGCGCACATTTTCCAGTTCTGTTTTTTCCGGTTCGGTGGCCACAAAACAGGTGGCGGTGAGGTCGGCTCCGTCAAAAATGACATTTTTCAGGCGAACGTTAGCCCAAGAGCAACTCTTCATTGTGGCTTCCGAAAAATCGGTATCCGTAATAGCGCAGTCGTAAAACACGGTGGTGGTCAGGTCGGCCTTTGAAAATAGTGTCCCTTTTATTTCTGATTTAATAAATTTCATGGACGGCATGTGGGTTTCGGTAAAGTCAGCGCCGTTGACATTAATTTCCAAAGATTCCACATCTTCCAATTCGCTGCGTATAAACACGGCGTCAGTGAAATTTCCTTTGGAAAGTTTGGCGGATTTCAGGTTGGCGTCTGTGAAATTAGCCCGTAGGGCATGAACGCCGCCCACATTGGCTTCCTCCAGGTTCGCGCCGGACAGGTCAGCATCCTCAAGAATCGCCCTTGGCATGATCGCCTTGCTTAAATTCGCCCCTTTGAGACTGGCTCCGGTAAAGCTCACTTGTTCTAAAAAAGCGCCGCTTAAATCCACGCCATCCAGATTCTGGCCGCTGAGATCAATGCAGGCCCAATCCCCTTGGGAAACATCCTCACCCTCAGCAATGGCTTTGAGCAAACGGCCGGCAACATCTTCCACCGGTTCTTTATGCGGCGAAAGCCCGTCTTCCATGAAATGGGCACCCATGATATAGCCCTCTTTGAACGCTTTTTCGCCTTCGCGCAACCCCTCTTCGGCTGCTTTGCGGCCCTCTTCAATCTGTTCCGTGGTTTTGTCCATGCTTTCCTGGATCTGTTTTTCCAGATTTTCAGTCTGTTCGTTTTCAATCCCCATCTGTTTCATGGATTGCAAGTGCTGCATGGCTTCCGTGACCTGGGGGGAAACTTGATCAAGTTGATCAAGTTGTCCAAGTATCTCTTCGGCATTCACACGGGGCAAAGGTGCCTCGGGCGTTTTATCTAAATCAATATCATCCAGCATTTTCGAGGATTTCTCAAGTTCTGCAAAGGATTCCTTTAGCTTTGCTTGGGCCTCTGCTGGCGCATCTTTCATATCTTTCAGGTTCGCTTGCGCCTTTTGCACCTGCTCTTTAACCTGCTCTTTGGCCTTGGCGATCTCTTTGGTTGCCATCGTTTTGGCTTCCTTCTCCTTTTTATCAGTCAGCTCACCCACGGCTGCCATTATCCTGTCGATCTTGTCAAAGGAGAATTTTTTAAGTTCGAGTTTTTTGGGATCGCCGGCGGTGATTCCCGGCAAAATGGCTTCAAGCTTTTGATTTAAAATTTCCACATCCGGGTCGGGTTTTGCTTCGGACGGTTCCTTTAACATCTTGCGGATGTCAATCTTACCCCCGTCAGGCATTTTCGCTTTGGCTTCATCGGGGATATCCACTTTGGCCATGTTTTTTTCAGCTTCCTGAATCGCCTCTTCAACCTTTTCATCCGCCATCTTTTTTATTGATTCAACCTTGGCATCAATATTTTTAGCCAATTCGCTTTTTTCATCATCAGCAAAGGCCATCTCCTGGAGCAGTTCCATGGCGCATTTTGCACCGATTGGAATCAGGTCTTCGGTGTTTAAATTGTTTAATAGCGCGTCGTCGCTGTTTAAGCGCTTTTCAAACGCCTGGAGGTAATGCTCGTAGGTGCGGGGCGGATGGGCGCGGTCTTCGTAGGCCGCCAGCACATGGGTGATATCGTCGGCTTCGTCATCAGTGACCTCGGTGACGCCTCGCCAGATTAAAAGGGCCAGTGATTTTTCAGGGAAAAACCAGATTGTGTCGAGGTCCAGAGGCAATTCGGCAAATTCGGGAGCTTCGCCGTTAAGGGTGTGCATAAGAAAACAGCGCGCATACAGGCCCGGCAGGCTCCCTTGGATCACCGGAATGTCCGGGTGCATATTATGAATTTCAAAAGGTTCGTTACCTTTATAAAAGGTGTCGCTCCACTGGTCTTCAGGCGCACATAAAAAATAAGCCCAGTCAAAATCTTCAGGATAACCGGGAAAATATTTTTTTAGATATTTTCTATTGTAGGTCCCTTGAAACCGCAT
>JAOZRC010000935.1 GCA_029940345.1 Desulfobacterales bacterium | reverse complement strand
CTTTGTCGGCGATGCCCAACGCTTTACTAAAAACCGGTGGGCAAAGGCAGTTTCCTTTAACGAAGTATGTCGCTTTGCGTTTTCATCAGATATATCAGAAGAGCAGCAAAACGTTGCCCACCCTACATTTGATATCAACCGCATAGGTCGAAAATTTAACTTAGACCGGCACTTATTCCGAAGACGGCGGTTGCAGCGGAATATCCCACTTTTTCATATATTTCCATATCGCTGTGCGGCTCAGACCCACCCGCCGGGCGACCTCGGCTTTGTTCCATTCGCACTCTTCCAGAAGCTCCGATAATTGCGTCTTGACCAGTTTTTTGCGACGCCGGGATGATGCGGTTGGCATCTTGTTCGCACTTAGCGGCCGGTATTGCATCTGCCGAATTTCCAACGGCAAATCAAAGACATCAATCTGATCGTTCTCGCACAGAACAAACGCATGCTCAATGGCATTTTCAAGTTCACGGACATTGCCAGGCCAGGCATAATCCAAAATGATGCGCATCGCCGCTTGGGTGACACCGCTGATCTTTTTGCCTGTTTTTTTATTCTGGGCATCAATAAAATGATTTATCAAAAGCGGGATATCCTCCTTGTGTTCACGCAGCGGCGGTATCATAATAGGGAAAACTTTCAAGCGGTAATACAAATCTTCGCGGAAATGCCCCTCCCGCACGAGGTGATGCAACTCACGATGGGTTGCGGCAACCACTCGAATATTGATTTTGCGTTTGCGCGACTCGCCGACCCGTTCAACTTCTCTTTCCTGTAAGACCCGCAGCAGCTTGACTTGGATAAATGGGCTGATTTCACCGATCTCATCTAAAAAAACAGTCCCTCCGTCGGCTTCCTCAAATCGTCCCACACGATCGCGCATCGCTCCGGTAAACGCCCCTTTGACATGGCCGAACAGTTCACTCTCTAACAGTGATTCGGAAAGTGCACTACAGTTCACTGTTACCAGCGGTTTTTCTTTTAACGCACCGTTAAAATGGATCGCGCCGGCCACCAACTCTTTACCGGTTCCGCTATCCCCTTCAATCAATATATTGGCCTGGCTGGCAGCCGCCGCTTTGATCGCCGTAAAAACCTGCCGCATGGCAGCGCTTTTGCCGATGATATTACCGAACCGGTGCTTTTCCCCCAACCTGCGAGCAGCTTCCTCAGCTTTGCGCCGGGCTTTTTTTAACTCGGTCATATCTGTGAGGGTTTCAACGACGCCGTTGATAGCGCCGTTTTCATCACGCACCGCCCTGGCATTTTTGATCACCGGGACGTCTCGTCCGTCCTTGTGGCAGATCAGACATTCATCATCTTTGGCTTTGCCATGTTTGTATATACCACACTCCTGCATACTGCCAGGGCATTTTTTGCCGAAGCAGCGGTTGCACTGTAAAAGACGACATGTCTGCCCCAGGGCCTCCGCGGACGAATACCCGCTTATCCGCTCCATAGATGCATTCCAGGAAGATATCCGGCCCTTGGCGTCTAGCGTGAAAACCCCATCCGCCATTGACTCAATAATCAGGTTTAAAAAACGGTTGTTCCAAATTTCATGGGTTTTTGCGGTCATTATGCAGTTTCTCCGAACAGGCTGCTATTGTAACGTTACTTTACGTTATATTTCAATATAAGTGACGCTTTTACCGATGTCAACCTCACTATGGCATAAGCTTTTAAAATCAGAACAGGTCTCAAACGTCCTTTATTTCATAGGTTTGCGGTAACACAGTTTTTATTCGGAGTCAGATGGCATAAAAATTGCTTTAAGTAAAATAGAATAGGTAAAATAGAAAAAATTGGCTGATTATATTCGCATCTTTCATAGGAGGCTCAAAATTGTTCAACCTGTGCGGTTGCTATCAAATGTAGGGTGGGCAACGTTTTATCACTCACCAGGTTAAAGCAGATGAATTAGGCCTGGCGACTGATTTTGTTAAAGGAAACAGCCTTTGCCCACCGATCCGGCTAAAAAACGGTGGGCAAAGTTAATTGCTTTAAACTATGTCCGGAGCCACACCTTTGTATCAGCTATAAATCAGGTGAGTGGAAAAACGTTGCCCACCCTACATCAC
>JAOZRC010000934.1 GCA_029940345.1 Desulfobacterales bacterium | reverse complement strand
TTTGGTAGGGAGGCAATTTTTGTGCCAGAACAAACCAAAATCTGACAACTATATAGCATATTGTTTCATAGATTGCCTTTGTTGAGCGATATAAATAAAGGCACAAAGCCATTTTCTTTTGTTCCTACTTGATTATGTCAATGCGACTTTCGGAATAGATGCATCTTAAGGTTGGCTGCATAATGATGATTTGGATTTATCCGGTCTGGCCTTACAAATTGGTCTGAGGTCTGATTTATCAATTTAAAGAACCCTGGCATACCGGATTCCCAAAGCTGTAGTAATGACGGTTTGACTTACGCCTAAGAATTTTAAAAGCGAATGATTACGATCCAATCAGAGGAGGCCCAATGAGTCCGCTAGAAATCAGTCAGCGTAAAGAAGAAGGTATAATCATTTTAGCGGTTAAGGGCAAGATAAATGTTGAAACAGCGCCTATGTTTCGAAAGAGCCTTCAGGAACAAATGGACAATGATAAGAACAAAATCGTCATTAACATGAAGGAACTTGATTATTTAAGCAGCGCCGGTATTCGGGAGTTTATGCTGACCTATCATCAAATAAAAAATACTCAGGAGCAAATCGTACTGTGTCGCCTTCAGGATGCTGTCAGAAATGTATTCAAAGTTACCCGGTTAGATTCGTATTTTGAAATTTTTGATACTGAAGAAATCGCTTTTCAACATTTCAATAAATATAAAAAGGAAATATCGACACCGGAAGTAAATGAAAGCGAAGTTGATAAAACGGGAAAAATTTTAGATTTAAACCATAGAAGCGAAAACAATACAATTATTGTTTTTGTAAAAGGAAAAGTGAATGCTGTAACAGCGTCCATGTTTGAAAAATATCTTACCGATCTTACAGATAAGGGAGGAAAAAGACTGGTTATAGATATGAGCAAACTTGTTTATCTCAGTTGTTCCGGTTTGCGTGTTTTATTGCAAACGGCTAACAAAATAAATGCCCTGAAAGGTGATATCCTGCTTATGGGGTTAAAGAAAACCAAGAACCATGTGAGAGAGGTGATTGAAGTTGCGAAATTTGACGTTATCATTAAAACCTTTGCCAACAAAGCCGATGCGTTTGAAGCGCTTTTAAATACAACTGACGAACCTCCGGTTAATAAAATGGAGAAAAGACGCGTATCGCAATTTCTCGCTAAAATTACTGGCAAATGGAAGACATGGTTGAAGCTTCGCCGTAAAAAAACCACTTCCACCAAAGACATCCTCCCGGATTTGAAAACGAATATATTAGATTTGGATTATTGCAGAAAAAAAAATGCGGTTATTGTATCGGTTAAAGGCAAGGTGAATACAGTGACTGCATCCATGTTTGAGAAATATCTTTCTGACCTGATTGCCAAGGGTGAAACAAAATTGGTTATTGATTTGAGCGAGCTTGAATTTATCAGCAGTTCGGGGTTGCGCGTCTTACTGCTGACGGCTAACAAAATTAAAGCTCTACAAGGGGATATGATGCTCATTGGATTGGAGGACACCCGGGATAATGTGCGCGAGTTGATGGAGGTTGCGCAATTTGATGATACTATGGTTAAAATATTCGACACCCGGGCAGATGCGTATAAAGAGCTTCTGTCAACAACCGGCGAGCCGCTTGTTAAGATTATTAAGCCTGCCACAATGGAAAATCTTGCCAACCTGATTAAACCGGCTAAAGAGTGCGCCCAAAGGTATGGATTCGGTCCCGAACGAATTAACGAGATTGAACTCGCTCTGGAGGAGGCGCTGGTGAATGTTATCAGTTATGCTTATCCCGATCCGGATGCTGCCGGAAATGTGGAAATATGTTGCCAAATGATTGATAAAGGACTATTTATTATCGAAATAAAAGACAGCGGCATTCCTTTTGATTCACTCCAAAAGGATGATCCTGATCTGACCGCCGAAATTTCTGAACGTAAAGTGGGCGGTTTGGGAATATTTCTTATTAAACAATTTATGGATGATGTTAAATACCGGCGTGAGCAAGGTCATAATATCCTGAGTTTTATTGTTGTTAAAAAAGATAAGTAATAGTACATCAATCTGCAAGTTCGACCCCCCACCCTTCACTTTATAAT